>CAYYNL010000175.1:0-9231 GCA_964472925.1 uncultured Fibrobacter sp.
TGCTTTACTTTGTTCTCCATGTCACTCACAATGCACTCCTTTCGAAAATTAATACTAGGTTTTCAAAATAGATTAAATATTTATAATCACATCACATGACAAGTCCGCCATCAACAGTCAAAACTTGTCCGGTAATATAGTCAGATAGTGGCGAGCTTAAAAACAACACAGCATTAGCTACATCCAGAGGTGTTCCAAGAACCTGAAATGGAATCTGACTGGTCATTTTCAGTTTATCAGCCTCGGAAAGTTTATCTGTCATGGCTGTTTTAATGAAACCGGGAGCTACAGCATTTACATTTATAGAACGGCTGGCAAATTCCCTGGCCAAAGTTTTTGTCAAACCGATCAAACCAGCCTTTGAAGCAGAGTAATTAGCCTGTCCTGCATTACCCATCAGACCTACAACAGATGCGATATTGACGATTTTACCGCTTCGGGCTTTCATCATCGGTTTTGCAGCCTCTTTGCAGCAAAGAAATGCACTTTTGAGGTTGATATTTAAAACCAGATCCCAATCGCTTTCCTTCATCCGCACCAGTAAACCATCTCTGGTAATTCCAGCATTGTTTACCAGAATATCGATCTTTTCAAAGGTGTCAAGAAAGGTTTTAAACATTGCTTCTACATCGGCTGAACTGGATACATCAGCTTTAATGGCAATGGATTTACGCCCGAGTTTCTGGATTTCCGCAGCAGTTGCACTTGCAGTTTCCAGATCAAGATCACTAATAGCTACATTAGAACCGGCTGCCGCAAGACGAAGCGCAATTTCTTTTCCTATACCCCGTCCTCCTCCGGTTACCAGAGCACATTTTGAAGAAAGGTCAATCACGAATAAAGCTCCTTATAATAAATTTAGTTATTAGTTAGCAGAGAATATATGTTTGTAGCACTATCACTAGGAACAACATTCAATGAGTCACTGCATTTTTTGGCCAATCCTTTAAGCACATTTCCTGGTCCGGTTTCAATACAATTACCATAATCCAATGTACTCAAGACTTTCATAGACTCAACCCAACGTACCGGAGAAGTCAACTGTTTCACCAACAAACCCTTAAGAACTTGAGGATCAGTTTCCGGTTTTGCAGTTACATTAGTGATAACCGGGCATATCGGTAAAGAGAAACTAAGAGAATCCAGAACTTCTTTGAATTCTTCGGCAGCACTTTGCATAAGAGGCGAATGAAAAGCACCACTTACTGGAAGAAGCAGGGCTCTTTTAGCACCAGCGGCTTTAAGTTTTTCGCAAGCCTCGTTGACTGCCGGAATTTCTCCGGAAATGACGGTCTGTTCTGGGGTATTTTCATTTGCAGGGACCACAACTCCTGAAGAAACAGTTTTAAGTACCTCAGAGATTTTTTCTTTATCAAGCCCGATTATGGCAGCCATAGTTCCGGGTTTACTTTTACCTGCAGCAGCCATCAATGCACCTCTTTTTGCCACAGCCCTTAAAGCATCTTCAAATGAGAGTGCTTTTGCTCCATAAAGTGCACTATATTCTCCAAGTGAATGTCCTGCAGTAAAAACAGGAGTAATCCCTTTCTCACCAAGAATATCGGTGATTGCTGCTTCAACAGTAAATAGTGCTGGTTGGGTGTTCTGAGTGGCTGTCAATTCCTCCAGTGGACCATTGAAAATAAGTGAACTTAGATTACGCCCAAGAATCTGGTCAGCAAGATTGAAACGATCTCTGGCGACCTGGAAAGAATCATAGAGGTCTTTTCCCATGCCAACCGACTGAGATCCCTGTCCGGGATATAAAAACGTGTATCTCATACTTACTCCGCCTATTGAAACGTTTTAAAAACGAATTACAGCACTACCAGCCACTAATCCACCACCCAATGCAGTTATAAGAACCCTGGTTCCTTCGGTAATACTACCCTGATTCCACACCTCATCCAGTGCAATAGGTATGGAGGCCGAAGAGGTATTGCCATATCGTTCGAGATTGGAAACAACTTTACTGGATGAAATATTCAGACTTTCAGCTACTGCCTGAATAATGCGAATATTAGCCTGATGAGGTATGAGTAAATCCACATCATCCAGATTCAGACCTGCTGCATGTAAAGCTTTACTGGATGCTTCAGCCATATTACGTACAGCATGTTTGAAAACTTCGTTTCCCTTCATTCGCATAGTGCGGTTTTCGCCCCATGAGGGAAGCTCAAGTATATCTCCCTGAGAGCCATCACTGATCAGATAACTGGAAATGATCCCCTTGTCCTGTTGAGTGGTACCTTGCAACACTACAGCTCCAGCACCATCGCCAAACAAAATACAGGTGGAACGGTCCTTCCAATCAAGAGTTCTGGAGATCAACTCTGCGCCTATTACCAGTATATTTTTTCCTTGCCCGGAAAGGATCATTCCGTTAGCAACAGTCAAAGCGTAAACAAATCCTGCGCAAGCTGCGCTAATGTCAAATGCGAATGCATTTTTGCATCCCAGTAAAGATTGTATCCTGCAGGCAGTGGAAGGGAAAAACGAATCAGGAGTGAAAGTAGCACAGATAATTCCGTGGATATCATCGGGGCTCATTCCCGCTCTATCCAAGGCCTGCCTGGCAGCACTGGTACCCAGCTCAGATGCCTTGATCTGCTGATCCATTGGTGCAATGTGTCTGTATTTAATGCCGGTCCTTTTAACGATCCATTCGTCAGAAGTATCAACGATCATTTCCAGATCTTTATTAGACATAATGTTGTCGGGAACGAAAGTACCGACAGAGATAATCTGCGCACGTTTGAAATTTGTCACAATCTTTATTCACCTTTCGGTCGCGCTGCCTTTGACCATACGGCTTCAAGCTGAACAGCTTTGACTGTAGCAATTATTGCATGGGCAATTGCACGTGATGAAGAGCCGCCATGAGCTTTTAGTACAGTACCTTTAATCCCCAGAAACGGTGCAGCACCATAATTCTCTGGGTCAAATGCAGCCATATGGTTCTTAATGATTTCAGATTTCTTACCAAGCATAGATTTTACCAGAACATGAAAACTTTCACAAGTTTTCAACAGAACATTCCCTGTAAAGCCATCGCAAACCACCACATCCGCTTCACCCGCCAACAAATCATTTCCCTCGACAAAACCGATGTAATCGAGGCATTTTTTTTTCAATATCTCCCCGGCATCACAAATTACCCGTGTACCTTTAATTGGTTCTGTCCCAATATTGAGCAGTGCAACCGCGGCAGATTCCTTCTGAAGATAACGCTTTACATAATCATGCCCTAAAAGGGCAAATGAAACTAAATGTTCTGTTCTACAATTGAGATTGGCACCCACATCCAGCAGTAATACCGGTTTTTGTTTAACAGTAGGTAGAAATGCAGCCAGAGCAGGACGTGCTGCACCTTCAGATCGCCCCAGAATGAATAATGCTGCCCCCATTAATACTGCTGTGTCCCCAGCACTGACAGAGGCATCAACAATACCCTCCTTTTGTAAGCTAATACATCGTACTGCGGCAGAATCGGCCTTTTTTTTCCAGACACGTGCCCGCTGTTCCTGAGAAGATATTGTATCTGAACAATGAACAATCTCAAAGTTACCTGCAGTATTCTTACTGTCTGTCTGAGCAAGTATTTCTTCTATAGTATTTCGATCGCCACACAACCAAGCTTTAAAAGGGGTCTTACAGAGCTTACGCGCTTCCAGTAAACCTGTAATAAGGACTTTTGAACCATAATCACCACTTTCAACATCAACAGCCAGGCGGATTTCTTCCATACTAAGAAAACTGTATTATGTTGCTTTATTATTCGGGCTGCCTAACCTCAACGCCAGCATAATAGCCACAATTGTTACAGACTCTGTGTGCTGTTTTTGGCTGCTTGCAGTGCGAACAAATGGCCGGCTTAGCTGGTTTAAGCGCCAAATGGCTTCGGCGTCTGTCACGTCGGGCACTGGAATGATGTTTCTTTGGTACTGCCATGTAACCTCCCCTTAAAAATTTATTGAATTTCTTATTTTTTTAACCTTTTCAATGCTTCCCATCGTGGATCAATGGATTTATTCTTCTGAAGTTTTTCTTCATTCCCTAAATAGACATTTTTTAAACCATCAATGTCTATCCCTTCACAAGATTCAGAACATAAAGGTTTCAAGGGAACAGAAAGCATAATCTCATCAAAGAAAGCCGGACTGATATCGATCTGTTCGTGACGATTATCATAGTAAAAATCAACACTATCAGAATCGCTCTGTGCACTACAATTGCCGACCCGCTCTTTAATTATCACACTGAAATCACTGTTAATCGTTAAAGGAAAATTATTCAAACATCTTGAGCATTGCAGTTGAAATATTCCTTTGAAAGTAACATGGACATAGGCATTAGACCTTATCCGATCGATTTCTGCATTATAAGAGATTTCTTCTAAGAAAGTAGGCAGATCTGCTTTGACAGCTTCAAGATTGGTTGTTCCAGTCAAAGTGGAATGGCCTTCAGGAAGAATTTGCATATTTATAATCATAGCCATCACCTCAGTAAAACAGGTTTAAACTTACGCAAAACTGATATATTTCGAATAAGTTATCTTAGAATTACCTGTTATTTGTTTATCTGCACACTTTTTTAAGCTCTACAAAATAATTCCTCTTCCAGACTATATCAAGATTGTCTTCCAACTAAAAAAACAATACAAGTCTAAGAAATCAGTAAATTCAATTTTTCAAGGCAGAAACCAAATCGCTTGCAGTTTTAAATTTCTGGTAAGCCAGTCTTGCCTTTTTGCGCACAAGCTGTTCCCTCATTAATTCCTGATGAGAGTCTTCAGCATTATAGTAATTTCGGTAAGTTAGTGCTGCCTCTCCCAGTAATTGAAGAGCAGAATCTACCTCTTGGCGGGCTTTGGGTAGAAAAGAATCATAAAATTGAATATTCTGATATTCTTCCTTCAACTTTTCCACATTCTTCCTGCATTCAACAGCTCTGCCAATCAGGGCATCCACTTCCAGAGCTTCATCTTGAAAATTTACATTGATCATAGAAGAAGCGATCCCGGTTCCGGTTGCTATAACAGGATTAAATAGCGCTATCATTTCTATCTCTTTCTCTTTATTCTTCAAGGATCTTTGCTGCTCCAGGATTTTTTCCTCAGCCAAACGGTTTTCTGCCTCCAGACGTTTCATTTCCTGCATATTATGATTATTTTGGTCAGTATTCACATAATGAATGACTCCCCATACATTGCCAGCTAACATCAGAGTTGCTAAAAAGTATGAAAGACTCAATCTGGTGGTACCATGAGCATTAATTGCAATCATGTATGCCAGTAATGTCATAGAACAAGCAATACCTAACAGTAAAATTTCAATACTCATCTTCGTTCCTCTTACGTATAAGAACTGACTCAATTCTAGTCGGATTAGCTAATATAATATAGAAATCCCAACCATCAATCATAAATCTATCTCCCGTTTTGGGAATCTTACCAATATAATTAGTAAGCAAACCATTCAATGTCCGGGCTTCAATATCGGAGTTTTTTAATTCTTCAGGTAACCAGTCCTGAATTTGCCCGATGTCCTGGGCCCCTGAAAACACCATGGTTTTGATGTCTACAGTTCGCTGCGGTTGTGCTGTTTGCGGAAAAACAACTTCCAGAAATTTATTCATACCCGTTGAAAGAGAAAAAACACCACAGAAACTACCAAATTCATCTAATATGCAGGCTTTGTCATTACCCGTATTTAAAAGGAATCTCACCAGTTCTGCGATTTCAATACTTTCCGGAACCCATACCGGTGGTTCTATTACTTTCCTTATAGAAGTTTTTTTATCTGCTTTCATTAATTTGGAAAGACTTACTGTTCCAACTACCTGCTCAGAGTACCTGACATCTCTGACCAACAAAAAGGTCTGTTTCTCCTTTATCATCTTCTCTATAGCTGAAGCTACGGTGGTATTCTCAGGAATTATCTGCAAAAGCGACCGATGCGTCATCAGTTTTCTAACAGGCAGAACCCCTTCGTTCAGAAGCCCAAGTATTATCTTCTGTTCCCCTGCTAAGATCGCCCCTTTACGGGCAGATTCAACGATTCCTGTTTTCAACTCTTCCAGAGTAATAAAAGGACTGGGTTTTCGCAGGTGTTGTTTGAAACGACTGAGGAAAAATTCATTTGTGTTTTGAATTACAAAAAGTACTGGGTTAAGAATATTCTTCAGATGAAACAGATAAGGAGAAAAAAGAGGGGCTATCAACTCATTTTTTTTCAAAGCTATATTTTTTGGCAGTAATTCACCAAAGATGACTATTATCAAAGTAGCAATTATCATAGTCAATAGTGGTGATTGCACTCCCATAATCTTATTAACTAAAGAATACATCAGGCCGGTTAGTGTGATATTTACAAAAGTGTTACCCAAAAGTATCAGCAGCATTGTCCGCTGACCATCATGCAGTAACTGAAATACATTGTGGTATGATTTTTTTGAATTCCCTTCAAAAAAAGCCACCCGCTCCTTGGGAATAGAAAAAAGTGCAGTTTCAGATGCAGAAAAAAAGGCTGAAACCCCTAAAAAAATGATGGCAGCTAATATCAATAAAATTAAGATCATGAAATGACTGAAGTTTTCTCAAAAGCTCTAAAAAAAGCAAAAAGGTATCTTGGATTCTCTTCAAATCCAAACTATAGATACCTTTATTTTCTGTAGTTTTTTAAAATGGAAGATCCTCATCAACAACAGCACTACTACTGTTATTAGGTTCTACCGGAGCCATGTCAAAACCAGGAATATTCTGATCCATTACAGATGGTCCAATATCATTAGCTGAGGAATTGCCACTGCCAAGAAACTGAACCTGATTGGCCACAATCTCAGTACGATACTTTTTTACCCCATCACGATCATCCCACGATCGGGTAGTGATCCGCCCTTCGACATAGGCACTTCGCCCTTTCTTGAGATACTGATTAACCAACTCTGCAAGTTTGCCCCAGACTACTATATTATGCCATTCCGTACGATCCTGCCGCTGCCCATTCTTATCATTCCATCTTTCGGTTGTAGCCAGAGTAAAAGTAGCAACAGCCTGACCACCTGGCGTATATCGCAGTTCCGGATCCTTACCCAAATTTCCTATCAGAATAGCTTTATTAACCCCCATAGTACCCTCCTTTTAAAAATAATTTAGTAGTATGAATATGATCTAGACCCCTAATAAAAGCAAGAAATAAAGACGGTAGAAATCCAGCCTTCAATGATTATTTTTGGAAACAAGAATAATAACTGCAACTGCTGTTGCAACAAGAGTAGAAATTACCGGAATGATTATTACTGGCCTGACTTTTCTTTTATTGAGCGAAGTTTCAAGATATCTCCACAATTGCAAACAAATAGTTGTGTCTGTTGAGCTAAATGCCTCATAATGAAATCCATCTTTGATTGAGAAACGAACCTGGGCTCGTTTACCAGTTAATGCCATGGAGGATTCAATATTCCATACTTCAGGATCACTGATAAGATCTGTACCTCGGATTGTCAAAGATGGCGAACTTATGGAAACATCATAAAAATCGATAATCAGTTTTTTGTTGGACCTGTCATAATACAACCAGTACTCCTGAGGCACAAATGATTTAAACACGATATCTATACTATATATAATACGATCTTTTATGATTTGAGGCGGTCCCACCCGTGGAATCGCCTCTAACACCATCTCCTGAAATGCATCTGCTTTAAATGAAAGCATTAAAAACAAGATGACCGGACCAATTTTAAAAAAACCCGATTTCATAATTGCCACTCAGGAGAAATCGAAGCGAATGGAACCTATAAAGATTACAGTATATTATTACGAAAAAAAGCTCAATTGCCAGTATTTAGTAGTATACATTAAATTCCAGGTGCATCCAATTAAAAGCTGCGCCAATTAAACCACAAAAAAGTATTTTAAACTTAAAAACCGCAGTAGGTGACGATGAATAACCGTAAGATATTGATGCAGAAAGGCTTGAAGCCCTTGAAGGTTTTATCTACTGGTGATAAGACTGAAAGCCTTTATGCGCAATAGATTACGTGTTATCCGCGTCAATCTACTGCGGTTTTTAGGTTAAATATCATTGAGCTCTGTTATCTGAATATCGCACCAAAGAAAGATTAACGATGTCCTTTAACAAAGAACTCACTTTCGCTCTTGATACAGCTGTCAAAGCTGGGAAAAAACAGCTCGAATTCCAGCATAAGTGTTTGTCTGTGGAGATCAAACAAGATCATTCACCTGTAACCGAAGTAGACAAATTATGTGAGGACTTCATTCGTAAAAGATTGATTGATGCTTTCCCAGATGATGGATTCCTGGGTGAAGAAAGCGGTGACTATGAGGGAAGCAGTAATCGATGCTGGATTGTAGACCCTTTGGATGGAACAAGACCCTTTATCAGAGGTATTCCAACCCACAGCGTGCTAATCGCACTGGAAGAAAACCATGAACCGGTAGTCGGAGTAATTCATCTGCCAGCCATGAATATCACTTGCTGGGGGTCTAAAAACTCAGGCGCATTTCTTAATGGAGAAAAAATCTCTGTCTCTAAAACAGACTCCATAAATAACGCAATCGGAAGCGCACTCGGCTTTCTGGAAAAAGCAGATCAATTGGAAGGAGAACGGCTTTTAAGGTTCATGAAGAGTTGGAATTATAACTATGGTTTCATGGATGCTTACTCCTATGTAGCCATAGCCAGCGGCAAACTTGATCTCTGTGTAAATCTACTGGACAAAGCATGGGATTGTACTGCAGCAGCCTGTATCATATCAGAAGCAGGAGGAGAATACTCGGATATCTCCGGAATACGATCCACTCATAATGGAAATATTGTCATGTCTAATGGAATTCTGCACGAAAAAATAATTTCAGCTCTGAATTCATAAATGGTTCTGATAATAAAAACCAGCTCCAACTGAAGTGCATGAAATATTTTATCTCAGCTAAATCAGATGAGTAAAAATTGCCAGATTGAGTTTATTCCTTAACCTCAACAGACAATATTACGATACCCGTTTTCGAATTTATTTGTTATTCAGTATACTATTAGCATATCACACTTACGGAGGACTCCTTGTCAACATCATCGGCAAGACGATCAGAACAGGCAGGCATCTTTCATTTCCTCAGAGAAATGGGCTCTGCACTTATAATGGCCCTTATTGCAATCGTTTACGTAATTCAAGCATTCAAGATTCCAACCGGATCAATGGAAAACAGCC
>CAYYNL010000176.1:0-9126 GCA_964472925.1 uncultured Fibrobacter sp.
TTCCGACTGCCAGCCATGCGATCTCGTTCTGATCCCTGTCGATGGCGATGATCCCCGCAAGGTCGCCGGTTTCAGCCTCAATACCAAAGGCGCTTCCGTTGTCAATGCAATGCCTGATCCCGTCCCGGAATTCCTTCAGGTCGGTCATGGGCCCGAACAAAGGCTCCACTTCGGCTGCCAGTTCTATCCAGTTATCGTAATCGTTCTGACTGAGCGGTCGGATCATGACGATGGTTTTGTATAGAGGGTGGATTGATTAGTTGTTTGCCAGCGCGGGTAAAGGCTAAAAGTCTCTTTCAATTTGTCGTGATGTTATTATTTTTGCTATCAATCTGTCTTGTTGCAATTGCTCAATTTTTATACTTCTTATTTCTTCAATTACCTTGTCAACATCTTCTTGCTGCTGAACAAATATGTAAGTGAGGTCAGAGTATTCAAACGGTAACGCATATTTTAATACATCATTATCAATATTCTTGTTTTCGAAATCAATTCTTGTCTTTCTTATTTCTTCTTCGTCAAAACCTGTAAAGTCAATGAATTTTGGATTTGAAGGGATGTACCGCCATTCTCTTTCATCATAAAATCGGTCCTTTAACACATAGCCATTTGCTGCTTTATGTTTTCTCTCATCAATTTTAAAATAGGGCAACAAACTGTGAGGGTCATTAAAAATATCTGTCTTTTTCATTGATTTCAGATACCTTTTCAATGTGTCAGAATTTTCATGAATATAGATTACCGGTGAAAATGTGTTTTTCTTTGCATACTCTTTTGTAATACCAATACCAAATTTGCCGTAATTGCTCAGATGCCTTTTGATCATTCCAAGAGGAATATCGCAAAAGCATTTCATGGGTATACCAACTTTGTATTCGATTTCGGGTATATCTTCATAAACATACCTTGCCTGAAATGATTTCTTTTTAAGAATTGACAAGAGCCATTCTCTTCTCTTAATGAAATGAAAGAGGCTGTCGCTGCTTAGGTTTTGACTTACTTTTGCCATTGTTTAAATGGTAATTACTTTAGTGCTTTCCTCCCCAAATTGTGAAATTATTCTCACTGCAATTTTCTGATCTTTCTTTGTAACTTCTATAGGGTGCGAAATATGACCATATAACCGGTTGAAGGCTTCATCGTCCATTTCAATGCGCAGGGTTTTTTCGGCTTTCTTTTTGGTGTCCTGCTTAGCAGCTTCGCTTAACCCTTTCTTCCATTTGTTAAATTCATCTTTGTCGCCACCGCAGAAGAATACCTGTTTTACAACGAAATTGCTGCCATCATAATTATCGTCAACCATCCAGTAAGCAATATCGTTGACGTTGCGGGGCCTTACTTCGTCTTTTATCGGGTCGTAAATATCCAATCCCTGAATTTCGACTGATACCGTATTGCCTTTTTTATGAACTGCTATGTCAGGCTCGCCAATGGTTACAAAACTTGCTGCCGATTTTGCAGGTTTCTTTTTTAACCCTTCCTGTAATAAATCATCATGAATGCGGGCTTTTGTAACTTCGAATGTACCAACACTTGTAGTTTGTGAACTGCCTGAAATATCGCTTTCAAAACTGAAACCTAGTATCACTAACCAATCGGCATCACCGCGGTTGCGGCACTCTTTTACTGCTTCGTTCACCGAATTTTTACTTACAGTGCCAAATTTTGGGCCGATATGGAAATAGGCTTTTGATTCCCCCCTGGTTGTTTGATAAAATCCTTCGGCATGCAAATAGCTGTGGCTCAACAATTCAATTCTTGTAAAAACAACGTGCTCGTCCTTTCTGCCATTCTTCACTCCCGCACTGATTAAGTGCTGCCTGATCACCTCTTCAAAAGCGCCTTCTTCTTCATTTACGCGAACTTCATCATCCAATTCTTCGGGGCTTATGGGTTCAAAGTTTTGCAGTGTTTCAACAGTAAACGGACCACTTACGCGAAGTTTCTTATTATCCACTTCGGGCTGATCGTAGAGCGTTTCAGTAGCCGGCGGCTCGTCGTTGGCCAGACTTTTCAGGGTGATGTGCGGAACGGTTTTGTAAACGAAACCCTGCCGGATGTCTTCACCGTTTTCGTCATACATTTTGTAGTATGGGAAAGTAGCCGTCATGAGCCGTTGCTTGGCAATGTTGATGGCTATACGGCTGGTATCAATGGTTATCCAGCGACGGCCCCACTGCTCGGATACAAATGCTGTAGTGCCGCTACCACAGGTGGGATCCAGAACCAAATCGCCGGGGTCGGTAGTCATTAGGAGGCAGCGTTCAATAACTTTTCGTGTTGTTTGAACTACATACTTTTTGTCTTGTTCTGCTGTTCCCATTGTGTCAGTCCATAAATTTGAAAGATTAACTACGGGAAAGTCGTCATAGAATATCTTGAAATTGACAAAATCTTTGGTTTGAATAACCCTTCCTTTCTCTATAAGTTTTTTCATTCCTTCAATATTTGTACTCCATCCTCTGTTTTTTGGATTATACTTTTTACCATTAATTTCAAACTCGTAAATTGTAGTTGTACTCGGCGTTTGGGAGGTCAAAGGACCTCCTAAAAAAATTCTAGCACCTATAGGTAGAAGCTTTGGATTAATTGATTCTTCAAAAGTAATAGGCCTAGTTTTTCCATTTGTTTCTTCTACTTGATTATACCTAGCACCACTTCCTTCATATAAAGATTTTTCAATAAATAGTGGTCGACTTTTGACACTAGAAATGTCCTTTGCAAACCAAAGTATGTAATCTGAAATATTATTTATAATCTCTTGACTCATTCCACCACTTTTCTTTGTAGTTATCAAACTCACAAAATTTTCACTACCAAATACTTCATCCAAAACACTTCTAACTAAATGTACATTCTCATCTCCAATCTGCACAAAGCAACTTCCGCTTTCAGTCAGCAATTCTTTGGCAATCAATAATCGATCGCGCAAATAGGAAAGGTAGGAATGGATGCCCAGTTCCCAGGTATCGCGGAAGGCTTTTATTTGTTCGGGTTCGCCGGTGATAGCTTCGTCGTTTCCATCTTTAACATCGCGGTTGTTGAGTTTAATCTGCCAGTTGCCGCCATATTTAATACCATAAGGCGGATCAAAGTAAATGGTTTGCACCTGGCCGGCCATACCTTCGCGTTCCAGCAAACTTGCCATAACCAAATGGCTGTCGCCCTGTATTAGTCGGTTTGTCCAGCCGTCCTGGTGGTGGTAATATTCGCCTACTTTCTCGAGTTCATCTTTTTCCAGCGCATTGCCAAAAAGCTCGTTAATATCGAATAAATCTAACTGGTCACGTTTTGTTTCGGTGATTTTGTAAAGGCCTTTTATCAACGTTTCCGGTGCAATATGTTCATGGCGGTACAAACTGCGGATATCCACCCGCAACAGATCATCGCGGTCGTCGTTGCCGTATTTGTTCAGCCAGAACAGTTCAGGATCCTGTCCGCGATGTACTACCGGATTTTTCGGGATTTCCAATATCTTTTTACCTGACTGAACTTTAACGTTCGCCTCTTCGTAGCCAGCTTCTTCCTTGCTGGGGATATGTGCACGGGTTTCCTGGCTGTGTTTTATACTGTCTATTTTATTTGAATTCATGATCGAAAATTTATTCCGGTTAAATTTCAGTGTGCGTCCATGATGCAGGTCGGTTGAGTATAAAGCCATCCGCTTTTGTCACCTGTTCGGGGAATGCACTGTCGGCCAGTTTTTTTCTGCCAATCACAAAACTTGCATGGGCTATATTTTGAAGTTCATACGAAAAGCGGGAAGGAGGGAAAGCAACCACTATTTGTTTTTCGGGGAAAAGTTGACGGATGTATTTGATGGAGCCGGTAAGGTCACTATCGGCAGATATCAGGATAGCTACATCAAATTCATTCCGGAAAGCATCGGCCAGCATTTCAACAGCGATGTTTACATCCGTCATTTTTTCGCTTGGCTTATACATTACATGCCCGCATTTAGTGCACGTAACATCGTTTTTCTGGTATTTGCCAAAGTATAATTTGATCTCAGGAAGCGTTTCCAGGGCTTCGATAAAAACACTTTGCCGTTTAGCCTTATCGGGTGGCAGCGATATTCTTGATGTAAAGTATTTTACATCCTTTAAACTTTGATCCGGTTTCAGCAATTTCCTTGATAATTCAACAAGATTGAGCCAATAATAACGTTTCCAGCCTTTGTCTTTTAGACCGAAGTACAAATTGAAACCGTCGATATAAACATTAATTTTCTGCATCCTGTTATTTTTTCACAAAATGATATTACATTTGCAATTACAATTAACAGCGTCAGAGATAGCATCTCTGATTTGACGTATCCCGGCTCTGTCGGGATCGTTTATTTTATAAGGTATTGATTTTCTCAATTAATTGGTTTTTAATGTTCCGGATGTCGTTTGCAATCTCAACAAAATACCATTCAGGATATTCATATTTGTCCTTAAGTGCATTTACTGCGGGTATCCAACGATTTTCCACAAACCATTTTTTCTCGGCTTTGTCTTTATTGAAGCCACTGATTTCAATCATAAGATTCTTAATTTTACCATCTTTTCCTTTGCATAGCGCAATAAAGTCAGTGAAATAATTTTTTTCTTTTCCTTCCTTCACATATGGAATGGCAAATCCTAAAAATTGATTTTTCACATAACTAATTACCTGGGGCAATTCTTCCAGCGTTTTAGCAGCAATACCTTCCCATTCGCTATCCATAACAACATAGTTTACATGGCTTTTTTGGGTAGCAAACACTTCCTTAGTGGTGTTGCCATTTACATATTTTGTGCTGCTGAACTTATTGTAATAATTAAAAACAGGCCTTACATGCTCTATTGTGTTGATGTGTGGATTGATGCCCCTTGCAATATGGTCAACCATCTTTTTGGGTTCTTCAAAAAACAGCAGTCTCTTATATCGAGGGTCCTGTATGTTCATTAAGATCACTTTCTTTTTATACCATTCTTCCACAATGGCTTTTAACTTATAAAATCTTTGAAAATTAGGGCTGCCATCATCATCCGAGAAATGGAACTTAATAAGTTCTTTAGTCAGCCAAAAGATAACTTCCTGGTCTCTTTTCTCAAGTACCGATTGTATTTTGATTTGAATTTCTTCTGCCGAAAATGCACTTGCCAGTTGTGTTTCAATCGGAGTAATATCACCACGAATCTCGTAGTTTTCAATATTACTGAAATCGTATTTTATTTCACCATCATAGTTTTCAATGCGATAACCGACAACATTCGGAAATTCAATTTCCATCTTTTCCTGCCTTTCTGGTAAAGCAATAATATGCGTTAAATCAACAGGTGCCGGAGGCGGCTCGGTTTTTCCACCTTTAAACATTTTAAAGGGAACTCCAATGATATGAGCATATTCAGGCGGGAATTTATAAACAGTAATCTTTCTTTTGTCTTCCGTAGGATTTCCTTCTTTATCGTAACCCTGCAAATAATAGTTCATTCTGCGCAAAGCACGCCCTGCAACCTGTTCACAAAGCAACTGCGAACCAAAGGCCCGCAAACCCATAATGTGAGTTACCGTGTTTGCGTCCCATCCTTCGGTAAGCATTGAAACAGAGACAACGCAGCGGATATGAGAGCCTAATTTGTTTTGTTTCCCGACTGTATTTACAACTTCCCGTAAGATTTCACTATCATCTATATTCTCGGCACTTCCTTGTCCATGAAGCCGGGCATAGTCTATTTTAAACTCTTCTATTTCAGAAGCGAAAATTTTCTTAAACTCTTCATTAATCTGGTCGCTATTGTCTAAAGCATCACTATCGATCAAAAGTGTCGGAGGTCTTTTGAGAGGTTTCTTTGTTCCTGTGTCATAGTTGCTGAATAACTCTTTTGCTCCCGGAACAGTTACCAATTGTTCATTCTCATCCAGATATTCGTAGCCGGCAATATATTTATAAACTTCTTTTGAAACGGAAGTGTTGTTGCACACCAATATAAATACCGGCGGTGAGGAAAAAAGGTTGGCCTTTTGTTCCTGATTTTTTCTTACTCCATTGTAATATTCAACGTAATGACCGTAAAACTGATCGAGCGCAGCTTTAACTAAAGCAGGCAATCTTGGTGGTTGTTCTTTTATTTTCTGCCCTTCTTTTGCAGCTTCTGATTTTTGTTTACGCTGACCTTTTTTGGGCAACTCATCTTTAACATGTTCATATAAATTCCTGAGAACGGGCATTGTCAACTCTTGCGTATTATCGCTTTCGGGCAAAAATGGAATCTTAACTAACCCTGATTCGATTGCTTCAATTAAACCAAAGTCAGAAACCACCCAGGGGAAAAGACTATAAGGAGTATACCCCGAACCTGTTAAATAATAAGGGGTTGCTGACAAGTCGTAGATGTTTTGAAGTTTAAAACGTTTTGAAATTTCCTTTAGGCCTGTAAACCAAACAGCAGCTCTTTGATTCTCATCTGTTTCTTCATTATCAGAAGTTTTTCCTTTTGATTTTGGCAGATAACAATGATGGGCTTCATCATTCATTACCAGTAAACGAGTACCTGGTTTGAATTTACTTAAAGTCCGTTTAATTACCTGAGAAAAATCCTCAAAGTTTCCGGTATTAATTTTATTCCCTTCTAAATCAACTTTTCCGTCAAACGGGCTGCGTTTATTTCCTTTTAATGTCTTTGGCTCAAATGTGTGATAATTTGTGATGACCAATCTGGCATTTAGGTTGTTTAATCTATGCTCCATATTTTGAGGAACAAGTGCCCTTACATGATAGTAATCTTGTATTTCGGCCGGATTTTTAGTTTTTGTATCGACATATAGGACGCCTAAACGATCTTTAATTGTTACCCCAGGAGCAACTATCAAAAAATAGTCGGCAAAACGAGTATCATTTCTGTATTCTTGTCTGTTGAAATAATTATAAAGTATAAAACAAGCCATTACAACTGTCTTACCGGAACCCGTTGCCATTTTAAAGGCAATTCTGGGTAGTTGGTCTGTGGTATCATCACTAACAGTTTGTTGACCTTCTCTTATGATGTTTAAAATATTTTGACCTGAATTTGATTTCTCAGCGACTTCATTCAACCAAACAGCAGTTTCAACAGCCTCTCGTTGTGCAAAAAATAGTTGTTTGGTTGCGTGCCTTTCAGGATTTAGAAACCAAAACAGTAACAGTTCTTTCGTTACTCTTGTAGTATTTGGATATTGTTCCTCTCTCCATTTTCCAACTTCTTTGCGACAAAGATTTATAATATGAGTGCCATATTCAGCAGCAAAATCATTTACTTCAAAAATTGAACCTTGCGGTCCTTGTCTTGTAGGTATAACTTGAATATCAGGGGAGAATATTCTCCTCCCTTCTCTTATGTCGTTATAATTCAAAGAACCATCTGCATCTGTCGCATAATGTAGTTTTGGTTCATCATAAGGGCTGTTTAAAATCGGATTTTCTGAACTCATTTTTAAGTCTAATAATTTAGATACATCTTACAATTGTATTTATAATGCGAAGGCAAATTGTAGCTTTCTTATTTTTGCCGACAAGTTGACCTTGTATGTTTGGGGTTGCAAAGGTGCAGTTTTGTGCATTGGCTGTTTATGGTATATTTCTCTTTTTTTTCGTCTTTATAAACTTTGATGTTAGCTGTGTCGTTTTTGCTTATTGGTGACATTCTTTAGCTTCATAAACACGCTTCCAGACATTCATTCAGCAGGCATCCCGTCAAGCGCCAACTTCGAAATTAGTAATTATTATTCCAAGAAGTACAAGTGAACGTCTGCTACAGCTCAACCTATCCTAGCCACTGATTTTGTTATGTCCATTGCTAATTTACATATTTATTTACAATTCTATCTTTGGGTAGATGGTCAAATGCAATCCAATAATTTTTTTTTGCACAATCAATGTGGCATTTTGATTCAAATACTAAATTGTCTTCAATCATCGTGTCTAGAGCAGAATCATGATGCTTAAGGCTATTTTTACGCTGTTATTAACTTGCTTTATATTATCCTTAGAAGGTCTGTTCATATTAAATGTATCAGCAATCCCATCCCAAAACCATT
Source organism: uncultured Fibrobacter sp. (assembly GCA_964472925.1). Lineage (GTDB taxonomy): Bacteria > Fibrobacterota > Chitinivibrionia > Chitinivibrionales > Chitinispirillaceae > JAAYPC01. The sequence goes on from CAYYNL010000176.1 coordinate 8,044, forward strand.
TGTCATTATCCAACGTATTGTAACCTTGTCTATTTCAGGCAAATTCTCCGAAAATCTCATTTGCAGATCCAGCAAGTGTCAATGCATAGATATAGTCTCCCGCATTAAATAACTGGATAGCTCGTCTTAATTGAATTAATGCAAGTTTAGATTTCTCGATCTTAATAAGATGATTATTCATTTGTGGCGAACTCATTTACATATGACACTTCTTTCCGATCATCTATCACCGTTTCACTCCCAATTGCTCCCTGAAAAGCTTTACCAGTTCCCTGGCGGAGTTTTCCCAGGTGTATTTCAGGGAGTGCTGCCGTAATACCTCGGGAAGAGAAGCATCCTGCCCGAACTCCCTGATCTTTTCCAGGAAGAGGTCAGCCATGGGCTTCGGTTCCAGGTTGTCCCAGTAATAAGCCTTATCCTCACTCACCTCCGGTATGCTGGAATAGGTGGAAGCGAACACCGGCTTGCCGCAACGCATGGCCTCCACAGGCGGGAAACCCATGCCTTCGAGCTTCGAGGGGAAAACGACCGCCTTGCAGTTACGGTACAGCCAGTATTTATCTTCATCGCTGATCTTCCCGGGCAAAACGATCCTCTTCTCCAGTCCCAGTTCGTGAACGCGTTGCTCCATGGCTGCGGCATATTCCCCGTCCTTATTCCCGGCGATCACCAGTACATACTTTTCAGGCAGCTCATTTATAAAATCGATCAGCACGGCGAAGTTCTTCTTGGGCTGCACGACTCCCACAGTGAAGAGTATCTCTCCCTCCGGCACAAAGGCAGGACGCCTGGCTTCAGGAAACTCGTTTACCTTCACCCCGCAGTAATTCACCCGGATGGGCGTATTCCCCACTATCAGGTTGGCACGGATCACTGATTCGGTGAACTTTGAAATGGATACGATCAACGAAGCCCGGTTTACCTTGCGCTGCAGGCGCCGGATCCGGTACCTTAAATGGATACCCTTTTTCTCGCCCAGGAAGTTGAGGTCGTTGATGGTCAGGATATAAGGCGTTTTCCACGAGGAAGGGAAATAGCCGGAATCCTGGTGGATGGTGAACCAGAGATCGTAGGCAGGGCAGA
>CAYYNL010000177.1:0-9119 GCA_964472925.1 uncultured Fibrobacter sp.
TAAATTCATAATGCGGGTATCTTCATATAGTTTCAGATTAATTTTACTTTTATTGCTCTGAAAAGAAGTTTTTTGAATAGTACTTACGTTTTTATTTTCATCTTCTGAAGACGTTTTATTTTCTATCAAATATTTAATTTTTGCACGAAGTGAGTAATTTTCACTGGTAACAATATCATATTCTCTCTGCAATTCACGAAGTTTTTTTCTGAGCTCTTCAATTTCAGAGCTATTAGAGCTGTTCTCAAGATTGACCTGGTCCATTAATTTCTGCTGATTGGCTATGGATTCGTTAACCGATAAAATCGCTTTTTCCAGCTCCTCAAGACGTCGTTCAGATGTTATCGGAACCTGCTGAGGCAAATTATGCATTCCGGTATTAAAACGGGCTACTTCCCTAGATAGATCTTTATAAGGAGAATCCTGGTCCTTGGTTATATTATAAATCAGTAAAAAAATGAAAAAGGAAAAAGCAACTATTGGCAGTATCCATAATAATTCAATAGACATATTGTTTATCCCCTTAATAAATGCCCTCTAAACAACTGAATGCTTTCAAGTCTGTAGAAGAGTAAACTATTTTAAACCTTAATCGGGTAAAATTCTATCCGTTTTAAATTAAAATAATTATACATTATTACTGAAGGAAGTTTTTCTCCTCTTTGGTATTTAAATATACCTCCAATACAAATCCTTCAGCAATTCCAAGATCTTAAATGATCAATTTTAACTAAAAAGGAGCAAAAAATGGCTGAATTACCTATTATGTCTGTTTCCGGTATCCGAGGAATATTCGGAAAAACCATAGACCCCTTGTTTGTCTCGCATATCGCCTACATTCAGACAAAATTAGCCGGAGGTGGAAAGATAGTTGTTGGCCGGGATACCAGGGCCAGCGGAAAAGTGATGGCTGAGGCAATTTTCAGAGGAATCCGTGCTGCAGGAGGAGTCCCACTCGATCTTGGCATCGCCCCTACTCCTACCACCTGCGTTTGTGTCGCTGCATTGAATGCTTCCTCAGGAATAATTATTACTGCCAGTCATAATCCCGGACAATACAATGGATATAAAATGGTCCACAAAAGCGGACGGCTTTACAGGGCTGATGAGTGTCAAACCGTTTACGATGCCTTTCATCGGGGCGAATATCTTTCATCGGAAGATTATGATAAATTTCCAGCAATCGCAGAAAAAAGTATCGATGGCGCTTCTATTCATATAGAGAAAATATTAAAGAAAATTGATGTAAACATTATCCGGAGAGCCTCCCTGCGAATCGCAATCGATTCAATTAATGGTGCTGCCGGAGCTGTATTCCCTCAGCTTCTGGAAAAGTTATCGGTCAAATGGGTAGGTGTGAATAACAAACTGGATGGTGATTTTGTACACAATCCCGAACCTCGCCCCGAACATCTGCAGGGTCTCTCAGACCTGTTAAAGAAAACCCCTGATCTTTGGGGTGGATTTGTCTTCGATCCCGATGCTGACCGCCTGGCTACAATAGGAGAAAATGGACAGGAAATATCTGAAGAGTTCACCCTGGCATTGGCTCTGGACAATCTGCTAAACAGAAAAAAATCCCCGGTAACCACCAATCTTTCCACATCCATGCTTATTGATGATGTTGGCGCAAAGTATGGAGTAAATGTGATCCGCTCAAAAATTGGAGAGGCAAACGTGGTGGAAGAAATGGAAAAACATGATTGTTTATATGGCGGTGAGGGCAATGGAGGAGTTATTTTTCCAGAAGTCTCTTCTGCCCGTGATGGTCTGTGTGCAATGGCTTTGATTTTGGAATTAATGGCGGCTCGGAGAAAAAAACTTACAGAGCTGGTTTCAGAATGGCCACAGTACTCAATCGTTAAAGAAAAACTCTCCTGTGAAGGCATGGACCCACGTGTGGTGTTAAAAAAAGTAGACGAACTGTTTCCTTCGGAGAAAAAAAACCGGCTGGATGGCCTCAAAATTATCAGAGATTATGGATGGGTACATCTCAGAGCCTCCAATACCGAACCGATCATCCGCTGTTATGCCGAAGCACGTAGCTCTCAACAGGCAAAACAACTTGCTGAAATGGTGTTGAGTGCTGCGCGGAGTATCAGCTAACATATATATTATGTTGTGTCCAGTTATTAATTAATACATCTTTACACAACTGCATTGCTCACCTGTGGCGAAAGGATTTTATAAATGAAAAAAACTCTATGGTGTTGGATTATTCTGCTGGTCTTCTCGATTATCCATGCGGATATCCTGAAAGGCTCTGCTTCCATTCAGCTTTCAGGGCCTGCGACAAAAACACAATCCCAAGAGGTCCGCAATATCGCCAAAGCAAAACTGAAATCTGAAATACTTGTCTGGCTAACAGAAACCAAAGGTGCATCCATCGATACACTGAATGCACTTCACAATTTTCATCTGAATAGTTTTGTTGACACTTGTCTTAGGTTCTGCACCGAAGAGAATGACTTCAGAGGAAAGCTGCTCATAACCAATCTGGTAATGACCTACGAAAAAGCCGATTCAGCAGTCATGGTTTTCAACAATGCAACCGATAATGCTGCCAAAGAATGCTGGTATTTATTAAAAACAGCTCTTAAGGAGAATAATTATCAGCAGATCTATTCTGAAGGGGTACGTGCGCTTTCTTTTGCCACTGCACATATTGGCCTCCCTGTAGCCAGTCCGGATGATCCTGCGAAATTACTGGCCAATGAAATCCGGCTTATCCTGCAGGATTTGTTTGATAAAATGAAAGTATCCTCCAGCAATATGATTCTTCAGGGTAAAACCGGTCAGCCTGTCGTAAATCCACCGATAATAACCGTACTTATCGACAGTACACCACTAAGCAACATTGCCTTCACCGGTTTACTGCAAAACGGCAAACCCCTTTTCACTGAAAAAACTGATTCAGAGGGGAAAATTGCCTTTGCAAATACTAAAATTCCCTTTGTTCAAAACGGCACTCTTTTCTATGTCAGTCCAGATCCCGGTAAAATCATAAATGCTCCGAGCTTTATCAGCGCAAAACAATTTGGGATTCTCCTTAGAAAAAGTCAGGATCAAAATTTCATATTTAAAATTTCCCGTCCACTCTATACTCTCGACTTCAAAACTACATCGGTAAGCGATATCACCATTCCATCTGATTTTGCCAATGCATCCTATATAAAAAACTATCTCAGGGATTCCTGCTACATGCAGGAAAAGACCGGTACTACACCTTCAGACCTGATAATTAATCTGCACTCTCAGGTGTTTAAATATGACTATGATGAAACCGAAGAGACGAGTCTGAAAGTATCCTGTCAAATCACAGTCAAAGGACTTTCAATCGATCCTCCCAGATCAAAGCAGGAGATCATAGAGTATGAAAAACGTTATGAACGGAATATAGACATTCCATACGGTCTGTTTTTCTGGGAAGCTAATATAAAAATCCGGGAAGCATTGAAATCAACCATAGAAAACCTGTAAACTCACAGGTCCACAGGTTTTTCAAGACTTGTCCTTATAACCTGCGACATCTACATTTGGGGGACTGGAGAGATAAAGAGAACGTGCGATGCCGCGAAGATAGAGTTGCGCATTTCTAGCTTTCTGTAATGTTCCTTCTATATCTTTTCCATGTGTTCCTGAAAGTTCCAGAATTATCCCTCCGTGGAAATTGATTTCTGACAGTTCATAAAGTAACCTGTACCAATCAATAATCCCTGCTCCGGGGGGCAGATGATCGTCTGAGGTACCATAGTTGTCATTTGCATGAATTACCTGAAGATGTCCTGAAAGCTTATAGAGAATCTGATAAATATCACCAGACAAGGTAGCATGTCCGGTATCCAGGCAGGTGGTTATGTAAAGGCTGTCCATTGCACCAATAATCCACAGCATATCAGAGCTGCTCCCAAACGGAAGATGAGGAAGCATGTTTTCCAGCACCAGACCGACTCTTAGCTGTTGACATTTGTTAGCAACTATATTGAGCACATCTGCAGCATTTCTCAACCGCTGCATCCTTTCTTCTACCGAAAAACTCAAGGTCTTGTCCGGACCCGGATGAATCACGAAATGACGCACTTCCATGGTAGCAGCCGCTTCTGCGGCTATAAGCAATTGATCAAGAGAATATTTACGGTGTTGATCATCCAGAGATGAAATGTCCACATCGATAAACGGTGCATGAAAGGAATATGCTTCCAATCCCAGGTCTTTAAGCAGCTTGGATGCCCTAGCCACGGTATCCAGATCATGGAAATTCAAATGTCCAGGTGAAGAGCATATTTCAACCATGCTGAATCCACCATTACGGATTGGTTCCAGACAGTCAAAAATGCTCATCTGGTAAAAACAACCTGTTGAAAGGCCTACAGGCCAATCGCTCATGACTTATCCTCTTCTGCAAAGATTGTTTATATTCCCAAAGATCGCATCCGGCCTGCTCATCAAAACAGTACCGCATCTGTTTAACAGCCCGGCAATGGAAAGTGTCAAGATTATCACGACCACTCTTTATCAGACCGGAAAAGACTCGTGTATAGAAATCAGCTCTGGTTGCAGCATCATAAAAGTACCACTCTCTTCCCCATCCATAATCTCTTTCAAATTTTGACCGTATCAATCCTGCAATATGTCTGGGATGCCATCCCAAAGAAAGCATCACCCTTACCACCTGCCTTATGCCGGCAGGTTTTAAAAGAAGATCATTGGGGAACTGTAAAATATGCTGAATACATGGCGGAAGAATCTCCAGAGGCACAGCATCGTAAGTAACAGGCCAAAGCTGTACAGGGTGATGCTCTTGGGAATAAAACCAGTCATGAAATTGAGCGATCTGAGACTTCTCATATAAGCGTATGAGATCAAGCATCTGTATCGATTGATCAGGTATCTGCACCGCAGCCCTGGTGGATAAACGGGCGGCCTTCTCAAGATCACGCATCACACTTATTCCTTCACTGATATCCATCTCAAAAAGAGGAATCGCCACCATCGAAGGAATTCTGGCTCTCAGCTCATCAGGCAAGATTCCCAGTTTTTGCCATGGTTTCATATAAACGCTGAAAGGAATTCTGATAAGCCGGGTGTTAAGCAGATCTCCATACTCTGTGATATCAATGGAAACCATCTCTCTTCCTCTGGCTTGCGGAGGCACTTCAACTGCTGAGAGTTCCACCGGAATCAAACTGTCCCTCTGGGCCAGATCTTTTACCAGCATTGCCACAAATTCCATCACCAATGCAAGACCAGAATAGGCTGATCCCAAATCATGATCTATTGCTTTATTGACCGGAGCCAGTGGTTCGGCATATTTCTTTTCCAGATGCAACGGAAGACGGCCAATCTGTATGAGTTTTCCAAAAGCAGTGGAATCACGACTTATGCCCCAGGTGAAATGATGTCCTCTGCCGCTTAGAACATGTAAAGGAGAAATCCCCTGCTCCAAGAGTATCTTCTGAATTGCCAGTTCTGAAGGCCGTTGTAAAAGAAAGCTTCTATCTGGGTCCAGATAGGGTTCTGCCGGAAAATCAAAGTTCACATATTCCAGATCAAGATGTGCTATGAGCCATCTTTTATCCCACAATGATCTGCTTACATCTATGCCCTGAGTCAGGAAATAATCCAGCTCATAAGGAAATTTGAAGTCCCATCCTGCTTCTGCGTCTGTGTCACACTGAGAAAGGAACATGCACGAGGCGGAATCCAGTGTCTTACCCCCTAAAAACTCAATCATCCGGGCCCGTACATGTTCGTTCTGATAATATGAAAGCACATCCATGGTTTACTTTTATTCGGTAACGTAGTGCCCTTTGGCTATTACAAACTGGATAAACGGACCATTAAACAGTGGTGCAGGTCCATCTCTGTATGGAACGCCGTTACGATACCAGGTGCTCTGTGTTGTGGGATCCACATATATCCCCCCCCGGAATCCTATTGACATGAGTTCACTCCTTTGAAGATGTACTGTGCGCATTACGGAAAAGCCATACACTGTTATCAGGGTTGGAAGCCAGTACACCTTTGCATCTTCTGATGAATTCTGTTCAAACTTGAGATTATCAGGGTGATAAGAAAATCGATAGAGTGCCCCTCCCAATCCAAAAAAGGGATAAACTTTCCAACGGCTTCCCTCCATAGGAAGATTCACTCCCATAATGAAATTGCAGTTACCTCCCAGCAATGTCGCCTTACGATCATTACTATATTGGCTACGGAAAACCATCCCTCCAATCCCGCTTTCAAGAACCAGATGCTGGATAAAGATCTGGGAGCCCAGCTGAAAAGCAAACGGACGATCCGGAAAAGAGGAAAAACCCAGTTTCTGCACGGTCTTGTTCAGATGACTTATGTCAAGATCTGCAGCCCCCAATGACAGATAGGAGTACTTTTCAATATCGGTAGTCCAATACTGATATTGCGCATTGATAACAGAACCATAAGCAATTACAAGGAGAAACATCGCTGCTCTAGATAACTGCGATTTCCACATACCACCTCCTTTTTTGTTTGATTGATTCTCCCTGTTTTTGACATAGGAACAAATAACATGCCAGCAAAGTACCTTTGAATCACCACTTTCTCAACTATTCTCAAAAAGTGAAAGTATCCCCCTGTTCCTCCCTTAATATCCTCTATTATGGCTTTTTGCATGATGGCACAAGAATTGATAAAAACCCAATAAAAAGTTCAATAAATACTTTCAACCCAAAGTTTAATTAAACCATGGATTACTCAACCGAAATTTCTAAAAAAGCCCTCTCCCTGGCTAAACTTGTGCTGAAAATGACCACCCGAGCCGGCTCCGGACACCCATCCACCAGTCTCTCCCTGGTACACATAATAACCACGCTGATGTATAATGTTATGCGTTATGATCCCCAAAACCCCTGGAACATCGCAAATGACCGCTTAGTTCTCAGTGAAGGACATGCGGTACCCATAATCTACGCTGCCTATGCCGATCTTCAGGGCGTCTATGGCAACTCCCCCTCAAATCGCCATGTTTTAACCATCGATGATCTGGACACCCTCCGCCAGATTAACTCTCCCCTTGATGGTCATCCAAACCCCTCATCCGGTTTTCCTTTCTTCGATTGTGCAACCGGCTCTCTTGGCCAGGGCTTAAGCTGCGCTGCTGGTCTGGCACTGGCTGCTAAAAAACAAAACATCCCTAAAAGAATTTTCTGTATCATTGGCGATGGAGAATCAAGAGAAGGACAGATCTGGGAAGCATGCGATTTTATAATCGATTATAATTTGTATACTGTAATTCCTATCTTCAACTGTAATGGGCTGAAACAGATTGGTCCGGTATCAAATCAACAGTCAATAAATAAACTTATCGAAAAATTAAATGCCTTCGGTTTTACAACTCATAATATAGATGGACATAATCCAGAGGAAATACAAAAATGCCTTAAAATCGCCTGCAAAGCCACTCATCCACATGCAATCATCGCCAAAACCATCAAAGGATGGGGAGTGCCTGCGTTACAACACGAAACTCAACATGGAAAGCCCCTCAAAGAAAACATGCTTCAGGAATGCATACAGCAACTGGAATCTTCACAACCTGCAATTTCAGTTACCCATGACCACCGTATTCACCCTCCCAAACCTGAGAAAATAAGCAATGAACCAGTGAAATCCTCACGACTTCAAAATCCTGATTTCCCTGCTCTTTTAAAGGATTCTGACTATCTCGAAGTTTATAATCGTGGCCTCATGTCAACCAGAAGGGCCTATGGCCTGGCCCTCAGAGACCTGGCATCCATCGATCACAGAATTATCGCTCTGGATGCAGATGTTAGTAATTCCACTTTCTCTCAGTATATGGCTCAGGCTTTCCCTGAAAGATTTATTGACTGCGGCATCGCTGAACAGAATATGATTTCTCTGGCATGCGGTTTGTCTGCAGGGGGGTTCATTCCATTTGTGTCAAGCTTCGCGAAATTCCTGGTACGCGGTTATGACCAGTTAGAATTGGCTGCAATCTCAAAAGCCAATATAAAGCTTTGCGGTTCCCATTCAGGGGCCAATGTCGCTGCAGATGGTCCCAGTCAGATGGGCTTAACCGATCTGGGATACATGCGAACTCTTTCTACTGCAAAAACAGACACCGATGAGCCCCTGGTCACTATTTTTAACCCCTGTTGTGCAGTTGCTGCATATAAATGTGTGGGTCTGATGGCGGAGCTCCCAGGAATCTGCTATCTTCGTACGATCCGTATGGATCTTCCCATTATCTATTCTCCGGAGGAAACATTTGAACCTGGTGGAATAAAAACTCTCAAAGAAGGAACCGATATAGCAATAATGGCCAGCGGTTATATGGTCCATCCCTGCAGGAAAGTTATCGAAGAGCTTGCAGAAGCAGGTATTTCCGCCAGCCTTTACGATTGTTATTCCATTCCGGTCAATGAATCTGCTGTCAAGGAAGCGGCTATCAGAAATCAGGGAAAGATTGTTACGGTTGAGGATAATTATGGTAATGGTCTTGGGAGCGAAATTTCATCGGTGGTAAATCAGGATCCATCAATAGATGCTGTAGTCAAACAGCTCCATGTGAAAAGAATCCCCAAGTCAGGAATCTCCGCAGAAGACGTCTTTGATTTTGCCGGTATAGGAATCTGAGAATTCCTGCTTTATCGATTTGCTTTTGACAGCGTATAGTATAGCAGTCCTGTTGCCATAGGGGTTGTTCTACGGTCCTGAAGTGTTTAGAATGCTGATTTCAAGCTTAACACGCTCTTCAGAAGTGTTCAAAATACCGATTTCATGCGTATTAAGGCTCTCCAGAAGTGTTTAAAATACCGATTTCACGCGTATTAAGGCTCTCCAGAAGTGTTTAAAATACCGATTTCACGCGTATCACGCTCTTCCAAAGTGTTCAAAATACCGATTTCACGCGTATAAGGCTCTCCCAAAGTGTTCAAAATGGCGATTTGCGTATACAAAGGCTATTCTAAAGTATTTTAATTAACGAGTTGCGCATGTTTTTGCTGTTTTAAAGTGTTTTGATGAACGAGTTACGCGTGCTTTTGCTATTTTAAAGTGTTTGGATGAACGAGTTACGCATGCTTTTGCTGTTTTAAAGTGTTTGGATGAACGAGTTA
>CAYYNL010000178.1:0-8849 GCA_964472925.1 uncultured Fibrobacter sp.
AGTGGGAAATCTTTTTTCGGTGTTTTTAAGAAATTATTTCTCGGTGCGGACAATAGTAGAACAAAGCAAAAAAGGGATACAATCAAGACTGGCTGTTTATACTTATGGAACCAGAACTAATGTCGCCCTGCAAAAATTTCTTTTAGCTCCGGTAAATTACACTATAGTGCCTGATAATGATATTGATGATATGGGGTGGTTAGGGCTTACTTATAAATTTGAAGGAAGATCCGATGGTAAATATAATAAACTATTTGCATTATTTGATTTTAATACTGCTTTGCCACTTCCCACACGATATTCATTTGACGAAAAAAGTGATACTCTTTTAAGAGCACTTACAGCATATCTGGCTATACCATGGTTTCCGCAATGGATACGGGCAATTAGCGGATACAGGCTGGCTATACATGACGATGGAAAACTTGATCACTTTAACAGAGCACAAATTTTTATATTTTTACGGAATGGGTGGTATTTCAACACGATGCATGAATCAAAATGGATAAAGGGTCCGAAATTGGATGAAACAACTGAATACCTGACAACTGCATATCTCGCAAAAAAAAGGAGATTTGTAATGCAGTTAGAAACAGGTCTTTCGCATCATTTTGACCAGGAATATCTAAGTAAGAAAATTATAGTAGGATATATCGATACGATAGATTTAAAAAGTAAAAATGAGCAGAAATATAAGTATTTTCGAGATAAAACTTTGCAGATACCATTTGACAGCCCTTTCTTTGATGAGTATTGGAACAATCAACCTGGTTTCAGGATGATATCCATTCCAGAACACAGCTTTTCATTATTGTTAAAAACAAATCTTCAGATACCTGTTAAAAAACTATTTTTTTGTAGATTTAAAGGAGAAATCCGGGGTACATTGTTTCCATCAACGGTAAAGTGGTACACGTATGGTCTGATGCATGAACAATTTGAAAATTTCAGTTATGATTATTTTAGCGATGATTTTTTGGTTTACCATGCTGGTGATGGTAAATATTATCTGCATGATGACCCAACCAGTCACAATTATAACTCAAATAACCTGACTGAAATCCAATTAAATTATCAACACAAAAAGAGGATTGAGTGTTTTTTTTTATTTGATTTGCTTGTAGAAAGAGAGTTCAAACATTTTGGAGCATTATATTGCAGTATGATGATGATAAAGAATTTCTCTACTATGGATGAGTACTGCCCAATTCCTTCATTTGACTATATCTGGGAGCTCAGAGCGGGATGGAGAAAGGAAATCCTTTTTCGGAATGGGAAAAGATGAACTTTCAAAAAAAAATTAAATTGAAGCTGTCTTAAAGGCAGCAATTATTTACTTTAAAAAAGAAAAGATTGTCCAGGCTTGCAAAAATGCGTTGAAAAAATGAAAATATAAAGTAAAAGGCATGCAAAAAAAAGATGGTCAAGAAAAGACATTTATTACTTGAAAAACTAAAAAGCTTTTTTTTCTGCTTTGGCTTCGTATTTACTTTTTTTTGTAGTAAAACAACATCCTTATTAGAAAAGGGGAAAATTAACCTTGAGCTTGGTGATTACATGCGTGCCAGAGGTTATTTCGAAGCAGAGGTTAATAAAAATCCTTCATCGGCAGAAGCCAGACTGTGGCTTGGTAAAGCACTTATGCAGCAGTTTGCAGCTCAACCTGAAGACAGTTCCCTCTTAATTAATTGTATTACACAACTGGAGGCTTCACGGACGATTGCACCTGGAAATGAAGTAGAAAAAATTCTGAGCATAGCCTGGTTCAAAAGGGCTAAATATCTGGTTAACCGGAAAGATACTATATCAGCGATACGAGCGATCTCCCATTCCATTTCTCTTGATCCCAAAGCAACAGGTCCCCTGAATCTTGCAGGAACTCTGTATTTTTATAGAGGTGAAACCAGTAAAGCACTTAATCTTTTCAAACTGGTTATCAAAACCGATACAAACTCTGTAAGCGGGTACTTCAATACTGGTATGGTTTATTGGGCTGACAGCAACTATAACGAAGCTTATAGTCACTGGTGTAAAGCAGCTATACTTTCACCGGAAGACCGTGAAATACTTGTATGGGCTGCACGGGCAAGGGAACGGATTTCCAGGAAAGACAGATGAAACACTTGCAGGGCTTTTCGCATCTGTTGACCATTGGCAAGGGAGCATTCTCAACAGTATTACGTGGCAGACAGAAAAGACCGGAAAGAAATGTCGCTTTAAAAATCATTCACCTAAAAAAAGATGAAAAATCAGAAGATATCGAGCGTGAAGCAAATATTCTTGCCCAAACTCTTCTTCCATGCTTACCGGCCGTATATGATGTAAAAAGAGCCAGAAGACAAATAATTATTGTTATGGAGTGGATTTATGGAATCCCGCTTACAGGATTGCTGGAGCAAAACTGTTCAAAAAAAACAAGAATGTCAATAGCAGCAAGTCTCGTTCGTTCACTTTCACTGCTGCACAGCTATGGTATAGCACATCGCGACATTAAACCATCAAACATAATAATATCACCTGACAGAGGAGCTGTGTTTATAGATTTTGGATTTTCTGTATGTAGAAAATTTTCAAAAACTAAAGAGCAGCAGTCTCTTTCCGGGACACCTGCCTATATGGCCCCAGAACTTTGGGCCGGAGATGAGAAAATCGATTACAAAAAAGCAGATCTATTTTCCCTTGGACTATTAATTAAAGATATTTTGAAGAACGATTTCCCACAATTTGCAGATATACTTCTTGAAAACGACCCGGTAAAAAGACCCATAGATGCGACAGAGTTTGAAAAAATATGGGTTGAAAAAATTCAGGTAAACAGTTGGAGCTGCGATAAAGATTTAAATGAAGCTGTGGCTTTGTATACTGCCAGGATCCTTTTTGAAGGGGCATGCAGATTACATGAAAAGCACAGAAATGACGAAGCTTATGGATTGTTGACAGAATCATTAAAGCTATGGCCTGACAATGTGAATGCACTTGAATACCTGAGAAATAATTTCGCATGTCCTGCACCTGATCGCTCTAAAATGAAAGTTTGGATTCTTGCTGCGATTACTGCTCTTGCAGGTTTTACAGGAGCGTTTTTTGCCGGAAGAGCTTCTCTATTAAGTGAAAAAAGAATATCGCCGATGTTTAACATCGTTGAGAATGATAACCCGGAAGATCTAAAATTGATTTCTCATAATTTTGCCAGGCAGGAAGGTTTCAGTGAAAATTTGCCTATCAGAAAAGTGGATACAACCGAAGTCCTCAATGGAACTATTAGTATAATCTTGCCATCCGGGAAAGGAACCTTGTTTATTGATGGAACTGCGATAAAACCGGATACCGGAAACCTGTATATTGCAACGCTAGCATATGGAAATTACCGGGTGGAATGGCTGGATTCTTTAAAAAATCGAAAACATGGGGAAACTTTTTACCTGCTTCCATTTTCTAAGAAGACAATTTCGCTCAAGAGATTTGAGGATATTGAATAGGCCTCAAGAAAGAATCACTTCTCCAGAATAAGAGTCACTGGTCCATCATTTATCAGTTCTACCTGCATGTTTGCACCGAAAACTCCGGTTTCCACTCTGCGGATCTGCTCGCGCAACCGGTTAACAAAATAGGTATAGAGCTGATTTCCTTTTTCTGGATTTGCTGCACTGGTAAAATTAGGCCTTCGCCCCTTGCTGCAGTCAGCTAATAAAGTGAATTGAGATACCACCAATACTTCACCATCGATATCTTTTACAGACAGATTCATTTTGTCATTCTGATCGGAAAAGATTCGCAGCTCAGAGCATTTTTTTACCAGAAAATCGGCTGTTTCGGTGGTATCCTGCTCGTGAACTCCTATAAGAATCAGAAGTCCCTGACCAATGTTTCCGCTGACTGAGCCGTCTATGCTAACCGAAGCTTTTTTTACTCTTTGAAGAACCAGTTTCATATCATTGGAAATCCAAAACAGGAATGAATGAAGAAAATCCGAAATTCGAAAAAGGAAAGAAATGACAATCTACATTACTTTTCTTTGAATTTAGTAGCAAAGATTTATTCCCAACCTCAGTCCCCATCCGTTCATGTTTCGACGTGTGAAAAGGTGAGGATCAGAGCGCTTGATTTTTTTTGGTTCTGACCACAGATAATCCAATCCACCAAATAAGCTGACATGCGGGCTAAGATTGATTAAAACATCTGCGGCAATTTTAAATACTGCACCAAAGTACCATCCATTTTCATCGTAAATATCAAAAGAATTTTCGATGGATTCTATTAAATCTGGATACTTTTTATATACATCTTTCTTGGAGAAATGCATAAAACCAATACCGGCCTGCCCGGAAATGCTGGGACTGATAAGAAAGTCAGGCAAAGGAGTGATGCAGAGAAATGCAGTTATAGGGAACATAAGAGTGCGTTCGAGTAGTTCTTCCTGAAAAAGGTGAGGAGCAATTTTGTTTTCTATGCTGTTCTTATTCCATAAAAAATCGAACCCGGCTCCCAGGGTCACTGTCTTGTCGAAACTGATACCGGATAAGAGGGACCAGTCAAACGCGGTGGTACGTTCAGAATGTTTGAGGTCTTCTGGCCAACAGGGCCCGAATTTGAGGGTCAGGGTCTTATCAAAAGCAAATATATTCAGAGTAAGTATAGTAAGCAACCAAGTTAAAACGCGTAAATGCATAGATAATGCTCCTGTTTATGAATGATAGCTCAATATACAGTAATGCTGCGGTGTAACGCAACCGGGGCTTGTTGCATCAAACAGGATAAATAAAGGATTTTTTGTGAGTACTATGTGTATACTTTTAAGTGCACTTTTATGCATATATTCCATTCAGGTTGTATTTTCATTTTGGAATACAACTTTGCGGGAGCCTTTTTTATGAATATCAAAACATTTTCCCTCACACTTCTTGCATTGGTGATGTTGAGCGGGTGTTATACCAGATTCGGTTCGATTGAGCAGCCCGGTGATCATTTAATTGCAGAAGGGGCGGATTCTTTAATCGATTCAACTTCCTCTGGAGCACGGGTGGATACCATTATATATAAAGAGAAAGAAATCTGCATCTGGGAACGTGATTTTGCAGGAATGCCTTATTTGCGTTGTTTTTCCAGTTATTACCCCAGAGATTGGTATTTCTACAATAATTCACCATGGTGGTTTCGCAATTCTGCATACTGGTATGATTATAAGAGATGTCCCAGATATTACAATTTCGATCCTGATTGTGGTTGCTGCAGATATTACCAGCATTATCCATATAGACATGGTATTGGAGGGGGGAAGGGTGGATCTGGCGGCGGTATCAGCAGTGGAAGACCAGATCGATCCCGTAGTATTGGTGGCAGCAGTTCTGTACCGGCTCATCAGGGAGGGGTTACACTACCAAAGTCTTCAGGAAGTGGTAACGAGCAAAAAAGTTCCACTCCTCCACCTGCACCGGATAGACCCAATAGAAGCAGAGGTTTTGGTGCATCTGATATAAACCCGGTTACCCCATCGAATCAGAGTGGTAATGGTAATGTAGAGAAGAAAAGAGCTGAAGCGGTTCCTGAATCGATGACTTCACCTGATAAGCCTGTTCAGACAGAAAATTCAGATGTCCCAAGGACCAGACCAAAAAGAAATTCGAGGTGGTAGAATAAAATGAGAAAGTTTTTTCTGATTGCGTTTATACTGATTGTAAATATTGCTGCTGAGGATAATGTCAGATTCGGTTTCGAAAATGGTTTTGGTGCCAGGGCCTTTTCAATGGCCAACAATTATGTGGCTTTATCCAATGATCTCTCAGCGATATACTGGAATCCGGCAGCATTGTCGTTTTCTTTGACCAGGGAGTTTCAGCTTACCTTTGATATGTCATCCCTTAATGGAACATCCACCTTTTCAGGTAACCAGCAAACCACTAATATGAACCGGATAAAATTATCCAATACCGGTTTTATGTACTCTTTTCCGGCGACTCAGGGTGGTTTGACAATAGCATTCTCTTATAGTAATCCATTCGTGTTTGATGATGTTTACAAGGCAAGTGTTGGCTTTTTTTCTGAAGGCCAACAACTGATTATTGATGAAAGTTTCAGAACATCTGGCGGACTCAAATATTTCAGTGGTGGTTTTGGACTTCAGGTTGCACCACGAGTGGGCGTAGGAACATCGGTTTCATTTGTGCATGGAAGAGAAGACCTGGAGCGTATGACATATATAAGTAATGGTTACTCTGATATTTCAGTAGATTATGGTATCAAGGGCAAATATGCAGGATACGATGTCAGAGTCGGAGCAGTTTACAAGGATGATCTGTTAAGTGCAGGGTTGAGGTTTGTATTTCCGCAGGTGATAAGAATAAGAGAAACCGATAATGAAAAAGAAAGAAGTAATTCGCCGGAGACTGGTGCGCAATATGATGAATCCAGCGGCAGATACAGAGGGAAAATGTATTCCTCATACAACGGGGCTGCAGGAATCAGCTTGACTTTGCCGATGCTTGCCATAACTGCAGAAGGGCGGGCGGTATTACCATTTGGATTTGTTTTTCCATCAGAAGAGATTCCCAACAGTTCTCAGGCCGCTTATTTTAAGCTTGGTGGTGGAGTGGGACTGGAGTTTCCGGTGGGTAAGATGCCTATGCTGGTACGTACCGGGTATTCTTTCGATGAAGTTGATCTTCACCGGTATATCAGTAAATATGACGGGGAAGATTTTATATGGAATGATGATAATTTCAGGGTTGACAAGGACCGTCATCAGATATCAGCGGGTGTTGTGTTCTTCAGCAGTAATATATCATTGGACATAGGCTACTGCTATTCGATGTGGAAGATAACAGAAAAAGTTATCCATAATGGGGTTTTCGAAGGTAATTTGAAACATGATTATTCTCTTCACAAATTAATGTTATCTCTATCGTTAAGATACTGAAAAAGTAAGTCTTTACCCATTTAAGAGATCAGGATAAGATGAAAAAGGTGGAAATTTTCACTGATGGTGCCTGTTCTGGCAATCCCGGACCTGGTGGATTCGGAGTCATTCTCAGGTTTAATGGCACAGAAAAAGAGTTGTCAGGTGGTTTTCGAAATACCACCAATAACCGGATGGAACTGATGGGTGCAATTAGAGGTCTGGAAGCACTGAAAGAACCATGTGAGGTGATTCTGACCACAGATTCTCAGTATCTGGTTAATGCAATCGAAAAGGGATGGGTTCACAAGTGGAAGGCTAATAACTGGATGAGAAACCGTAAAGAAGAGGCTCTGAATCGCGATTTATGGGAGAGACTTCTGAAGGTTATGGAAAAGCATAGAGTTTGTTTTAAATGGATAAGAGGACATGCCGGACATGAAGAAAACGAACGTTGCGATCGTCTGGCTGTAGAAGCTGCCTCCAAAGAGGATCTTCCGGAGGATAAACGCTTATGAAACCGGAAGTGATAATTATAAGTATAGAACCTGATAATTATTGCTACCTGATAAGATCCGTAAATGATGCTGCAGTTATAGATCCTGCTGATTCTGATGCAGTAATGGAAGAGTTGGAAAAAAGGAATTTAAATCTTCAATATATTCTGGCGACCCATCATCATAGTGATCACACCGCAGGGATACCGGATTTAAAGAAGAAAACAGGTGCATTGGTATACGGTGGAGACAAAAGGATAAAATCCATAGACAAAATTTTCCAGGATGGAGAGAGTTTTTTACTGGGTGATATCAGGATCGTGGTAATGGCGATGCCAGGGCACACACGTCATCAGGTTGCCTATTATCTTGCCGGTCATAACATGATTTTTACTGGTGATACGCTTTTCGGGGCAGGATGCGGAAGGGTCTTCGAAGGGTCAGCCGATCAGTTGTACAACTCTCTTATGAAAATCTCCAATCTTCCCGATGATACCCTGATTTATTTCGGTCACGAATATACTCTGGAGAATTTGGAGTTTGCATCCATGGTTGATACGGATAACCAGGATGTAAAGGACAGGCTGGAAGAGGTCAGGCATTTACGCAGAGAGAAAAAAGTAACCGTACCATCCACAGTGATACTGGAGAAGGCTACAAATCCCTTTTTACGGGTGCACACGATTGGCATACGTAGATATCTGGGGATGGTGGACAGGTCGGTGGTGGCGGTGTTTGAGGAATTAAGGAATAGGAAGAATCGGTTTTAGTGGTGCCGGGGTTGAGCTTTCAGGGTATGGAAGCGTAATCGCTTTTGCGTAATTTAATCGGAGGAACGACTGGTACTTAAAATTAAATAAAGAATAGAGTACCAGCTCTTTTGCATCGGTTGTCTATCAGCGTATTGGTAGAGTGCCTGGATTGCACTTTGGTAAGTTAATAAGTTTGCTCCGTCCCCCGGGCTGCCAAAACAAGCTTTTCCCCCTGGAACAATATTTATCCCAAATTGTCCATTAGAACAATTCACAAATTTACAACAAAATCCTAATGGTGTCCATTAGAATATTTGTCTAAAATTCAATGAGTTAAATAGCTTAAAATTGTCAAAACATAAAAAACGTTTAACAATTACTACTACATTTTTCACATAATATTGTATTTACAGCCTATTGGACAATTTGGGTTTATTACTGGCAAAATATGCTTATTATGGGGTTTACCATTAATGAGTTCCGAAATTAACGGTAACAGATTGTGCTACTTGTAAAAATAAAAATAAGGTAATAAGGTTTTTCTTGTGTACGCGTTGCTACTAAGGTTTCAAAAGACAGATACTAAGGTTAAGAGGGTATTGTATCGTAATCCCTAAAAACCTTAGTAGCAGCAAGGTTATTTTTGGTAAGTGACAGATTGTTTTTGGTAAGTGACAGATTGTTTTTGGTAAGTGACAGATCGTTTTT
>CAYYNL010000179.1:0-8825 GCA_964472925.1 uncultured Fibrobacter sp.
ATTATGCCATGAGATTAGCATCAAATTGTACCAGTTTTGAAGCTCCTAAACGGGAGCAGTACCTGAAAAATGCTGCTTACTTAAAGGAACTGGAAAAGAAGTATTGTGGACAGATGGATACTACTGAGAAAAGATAGAAAAGGCCAAAATATTTGAGATAATGTTCAAAATGTATGACCGTGGTAATGCGGTAATTTTTACTGTAACTGAAAGATATCTGTCAGGATGGAGTCCAAAGTATGGGGCTGCTCGTATTGCTTCTATAACTTTGCAATAAAAGAATAAAGAGCTATTGTTATTAAGGCAATTGGAAGAGATGTTTGTAAAATGGAATTCAGGAAAATCGGAGGCTTTTAACAAAAAAATCAGCTCCTCCATGCTTCACATATCTACTACGTGATGGTGAATAAATTGTAAATTGAACTATCAACCAACAGTGTTCAATATCAGTACATAGACGATATAATGCTTTATCGAGTTCATCTTTCTACAATTTTTAGAAAAATCTACCTATAAGTACACACAGATACACTCATTTTGGTAATTCTCCCAAATCAAAAATCTCAAATCCTTTTACGGTTTGGTATGTCTATTGCCTGCTCTTTTTTTAAGCAGAACACTCCTGTAATTTGGTCGATTAAATTAAGGTACATTTAAGGAGGCCTATGGGGATGCATTCCAGAATTTTGTTGGTAGATGATGAGGAGATTATTCAAATAGGAATAACCAGATATCTTTCCAGCAAAGGATATAGTGTTTCGCAGGCTTTCTCATTAAGCCAGGCCCGTTCGATGATCGAGAGGGAAGTATTTGATGCAGTTTTGTTGGATGTTAAACTTCCTGATGGAACTTCTCTGGATCTAATTCAGGAAATCACCGCTAAATTCAATTCTACACCGGTTATTGTAATTTCAGGGATGGCAGATGTGAGTATGGCAGTAAAAGCTATGCGCATGGGGGCTACCAACTTTATTACCAAACCGATGGAAATTGAAGGCTTGGGGCTCAGTATTCAGAAATGCCTGGAGCATGAGGAGCTTAAAAAGAAAGAGAGCCGATCGCGAAGGCTAAAAAAAGAATCTTTAGAGCCATATTTCGGGAATTCTCCCAAGAGTCTGCAGATAAGAAAATTTGCAGAGGTTGCAGCAAATAACGATTCGGTTGTATTACTTACTGGAGAGACTGGTACTGGAAAAGGGGTTCTGGCAAAATGGATTCATGAAAACAGCTCCAGGGCTACTGGAAATTATGTTGAGCTCAACTGTTCTGCCTTAAGAGGTGAACTGTTGAGAAGTGAATTATATGGACATACCCGGGGCTCGTTTACTTCTGCGCTCAAAGACAGGGAGGGGCTTATCGAAGTCGCAGATAATGGTACTTTATTTCTGGATGAGATCGGTGACATGGAGTTAAGTGTTCAGGCAGAGTTGTTAAAGACTATTGAGGAAAAGAGTTTTCGAAGAATAGGTGAAAACAAGATTCGTATCAGCAAGTTCAGATTAATTTGTGCCACCAATAAGAAACTGTTGGAAGAATCGGAAACCGGAAGATTTAGAACTGATCTCTATTACAGGATATGTGTTTTTCCCATAGAATTGCCTCCCTTAAAAGAGCGTAAAGAGGATATACCAGGGTTTGCGGAGAACATTCTGCTTTCTTTTGGGTATCAGAAATTTCCGCTTGATCAGGAGGTGATGAAGTATTTGATCGATTATTCCTGGCCTGGTAATATCCGGGAGATGAGAAATATTCTGGAACGGGCACTTCTTTTGGCACAGGGAAAAGACCTTAAAATTGAACATTTCCCCGGGCTTACCTGCAAGCCGACAATTATCGATGAAAAGATCGAAGAATGTACTCTCAAAGAAGTTGAAAGGAAACACATTATCAGAATAGTGAACCATTACGATCAGGATCTGGCCCGTGCAAGCAAGGTTTTGGGTATTTCGTTGGATATGCTCAAGTCAAAACTTGAAAGTTTTGATTATTTTGCTTTTGCATGAGTTGGATAAAATCGTTGTATGAATTCTGTTTATTTGCTGGAGGAAAAACGGCAGTTTCTTGAGACACACTTTTGGGTGGTAAAAAATCATTTTTCCAACTTATATTTGCTTTTTCAATACTCAAAAAACCACTTTTAATGGATAAATAAATGCTTTAACCATTCATTTTGAACGGTAATCCCGTTCGATAACTGGAAAAAAACTATGAGAAAGATGGCGATTGGTTTTTTCTTTATTACAGCACTGTTAATTTTACCAGGTTTTTCCAAAGGTAGAAAGAGTAAGCTTTTTGATTGTTCCGATGCGATTTCAAAGTCGGTTTCTTTTTATAATGAAGGGAAATATTCCAGGGTGAAAACTACTCTTGAGAATGCAAAGGTCCAATGTGGTGGAAGCCCCGTAATGGACAGTATACTCTACTATTTGGGGATGGCGGATCTGAAGTTAAAAAATTATATCGAGGCGCGAACCAGCTTTGAACTTCTTGCCCAGGATTATTACCAATCTCCTTTTCACAAGGAGGCCCAGTTTCGTATCGGTCATGCAGTTTATCTGCAATCTCAACCTTCTGGGCGTGATCAGCAGGAGACTAAAGAAGCTATCTCCTTATTGAGAGATTTCCTTGATGATAATCCAGATGGTCCATTTGCGGATAGTGCCAGAAATTATCTTGATCTGTGTTTTGAAAAACTTGCCAGGAAAGATTTTGATGCAGCTAATTTTTACATAAAAATCGATGAATTTGAATCGGCTGTTGTCTGTTTCAAAACTTTTCTTCAGGAGCATCCCCAGTCAAAATATGTTGATCAGGCTCGTTACACTGCTGCAGAGCTGCTATTCAAACTAAAAAGAAATGACGAATCCAAAGAAATGCTGGATGCCTTAATCCAAAATAGCAGTGACCAGGTTATGATTTCCAAGGCTCATGATTTGCTTAAGCAGATCCAATGAGCTTTCAGGAGAGATTTGATGACCGGATCAATTGGTGTTTTGGGGGGAATTTTTGATCCTGTCCACAACGGACATCTTGCAGTAGCTTCTCTTGCCAGAGAGGCTTTAGGATTGGAAAAGATAATTTTTATTCCATCCGGTAATCCTCCTCATAAAAGTGCAACAATCTGTGCATCAGCTTCAGACCGTCTGAATATGCTTCGGTGTGCGTTGGAAGAAGAGACAGATACAATAATTTGGGAAAGTGAGCTCAAGCGTCCAGGTGTCTCTTATACTATCGATACTTTACATGAGCTGCTCAGAGAATTCAATTGTCCTCTATATTTCATTATTGGATCAGATAATTTACAGGAGATCTGTTCCTGGCATCGGTACCAGGAAATTATCAGTCTGGTAAGTTTTGGTGTCGCACACAGACCTGGGTATTCTGATCTGATACCAGAGGAACTTACTAAGGCTGACATTAAGTTTATTCCTTCTCCCCGTTGGGGTATCAGCTCTTCCATGGTCAGAAGTTATTTTTCGCAAGGTTATACCTGTAAGCACCTTTTGCCTTCATCTGTTATTGACTATATTTTAAAAAAACAGTTATATATTACCAAGAGTTGATTATGGCTTCTGAGGTCCCGGAAAAAGGAAAAAAGGAATTCCTTGGGATGCATTTCCATTGCTGCAATATTTACAGCAGAATTTATAAAAATAAGGAGGGGACCGCCTATGAGGGGCGCTGTCCGGGTTGTGGAAAACGGATTTTTGTGCCAATCGGGAAAGGTGGAACCTCAAAACGTTTTTTTGATGTTTACTGATTTATCATGATTAGCAGAAGAGAATTAATCATGAGTCTGACAGCAATTGCCAGTGCTGCTGTGTCCGGATATACTCAGATTTCAGAAAGAAACTATCAAGCCAGGTTTTGGCATAAAAGCGGAGATGTCGTTTATTGTGATCTTTGCCCTCATGGATGTGTGCTGACTGAAGGAAGAACCGGACTTTGCAAAAACAGGAAAAATGTCAAGGGAAACTTGGTCAGCTTAGGGTATGCTTATCCATGTGCGATGCATTCAGACCCTATCGAAAAAAAACCTTTGTATCATATGCTACCTGGTACCAGAACTTTTTCTTTGGGAATTGCCGGGTGCAATTTACGCTGCAAAAATTGCCAGAACTACACTATAAGTCAGAGCAGTCCATTGCAGACTAATAATTACTACCTTCCTCCTGTAAAAGCAGTTGAAGAAGCAATTAAAAGAGGGTGCTCTTCAATTTCATATACCTATTCCGAACCGGTTGTATGGATAGAATATGTTTTGGACACAGCTTTACTTGCTCATAAAGCCGGGCTTAAAAATATACTGGTTTCTTCGGGGTATATAAATCAGGAGCCTTTGGTAGAGCTTTGCAAGGTAATAGACGGGGCCAATATAGATCTGAAAAGTTTTGATGACAATGTATATCACAATCTGAATGCCGGGAAGCTGGAGCCTGTGCTTCAGGCACTTATAGCTACCAGGAAGGCAGGGGTATGGCTAGAGATAGTGAATCTTGTGGTTCCGCAATGGAATGAAGATCAGAAGATGATTCGCGAGATGTGCAGATGGATAATGCATAATCTTGGAAGCAGTACGCCTTTGCATTTTTCCAGATTTTTCCCTTTGTATAGGTTGGCAAATCTCTATCCCACACCGGTCCAGACTCTTGAAAATGCCAGAAAGATTGCTCTCGAAGAAGGGTTGCAGTTTGTATACATAGGCAATGTACCTGAGATAAATTCGGATACCCATTGTTTGTCCTGTGGAGAATTACTTATATCCAGAAAGGGTTATTACACTGAAATTAATGCTTTGACAGGAGGAGTGTGTGCCAAATGTAAAACACCGGTGCCAGGCTTGTGGGGTAGTTAGGTTTTGGGGAACTGCAAAATTCTTTATTTTTTTAGGAGTATTAATGATGATCAGTAACAACCAGAATGTATCAGCAGAAATGATTGTTCGTAAAGCTGCTGTAGCGGGCCAGTTTTATCCGGCTGATGCAAAGGAACTCAGAAAAGAAGTACTGAGTTATTTGACCGGAGGAATGGCTTTACTGAAATCACCAAGGCTGATGATCAGTCCTCATGCTGGTTTTGTTTTTTCTGGCCCGGTAGCGGGCAAAGGCTTTGCAACTCTGAATAAAGAAACCAGAAGGGTCTTTCTTATCGGTCCTTCTCACCATGCCTGGTTTAAAGGTATCTCGATACCGGAAGTAACCCATTACCAGACTCCTTTAGGTTTAGTGGAACTTGATCTGGATATTGTGGAGAAATTGCAAAAGAATTCTTTGGTATGTGCTGCAAAAGGGGCACACGAACCAGAACATTGCCTTGAGGTGCAACTGCCATTTTTACAGGTTCAGTTAAAGAATTTCAAGATTATACCTATTCTGACTGGTGAAATCGATCCTGTCCAGGTAGCAGACCTTCTGTTTCCTTTCCTGGATGAAACCACTCTGGTGATTGCTTCATCTGATCTCTCACACTACTATCCCAACTCAAAAGCCAGACAGATTGATGACAATACAATTAATCATATTCTTGCTGGAAAAATCGATGGAGAAATTGATGGTTGTGGAAAAACTCCTATACGGGTTGTAATGCATTTGGCCCATAAGATGAGCTTTAAACCACATTTACTTGATGCACGCACTTCCTATGAGACTGCTCCACAGTATGGTTCAGCTTCACGGGTGGTAGGATATGCCTCAATAATTTACAGTGACAAATCAGATCCAGAGCTTTTGTCTTCTGAGATTCTGCAACTCAAAGCGGAACATAAGTCATACCTGTTGCGACTTGCCAGAAACAGTTTGAATTCTGCGGTTCAGAAAATGTCTGTAACTGATACTGTTGAAATACCTGAGGTACTTAAGGATAATCGTGGGTGTTTTGTAACTCTGACCAGTAAAGGTGATCTTCGTGGCTGCATTGGCTATATTGAACCGATAAAACCCCTTTATCAGGCAGTCATGGAAAATGCAGAAAATGCAGCTTTAAAAGATCCCCGTTTTCCACCAGTTACTGCAAACGAGCTGGCAAATATCAGAGTCGAAGTATCTGTTTTGACTAAACCTCAACCTCTAAAGTTTTCAACTCCTGATGAACTATTAAACAAGCTTATTCCTGGGGTTCATGGAGTCATCTTGCGGAAGGGTTCTTTTCAATCCACCTATCTTCCACAGGTCTGGGAGCAGTTGCCGGATAAGATGAAGTTTCTTGAGCACCTGTCATTAAAGGCAGGAATGCCCAGGGATGGATGGAAGACTTCTGAGGTAAGGGTTTACACTGCAGAGCATTTTTCTGAATAATCAGCAAAGTCTGATGATGAGGAGTCTTATCAGGAATCGGTTAGCCCAATGGTATAGTGGTGTCAACGGCCTATTTTCTTCTGTTGCCCAGGTTATTTTCATCCGTGAAATTTTTGCAGTTTTTTCAGGAAATGAATTTCTTTTAAGCCTCGGCCTCTCAATCTGGTTACTTTCCGGTGCTGTAGGAAACCGGCTTTCCAAATACTTTTTACCGCTGAAACTGCCCTGGTTATTTTTATTGTATCTACTATCATGTATCGGAGGAATTCTCATCATACGGGCTATTCCCAGATTCGTTTTACCTGGGGAGCTTCAGTCGCCACTCTTTATAACTGCAGTGATGCTAACCTCAGTGGTACCATGTGCGCTGTTAACAGGGGCATTGTTTGGAGTGTTGGCTTATTCTTGTAGGGGTAAACTTTTGTATCGATGGGAGAATACCGGGACTGTCGTCGGACTGATACTGGTATCGTTGGCAGTTTATTATACGATTAATCATCTGTTTATCATTTTGTCTGCTTCAATCTGTTTATTGCCTGTATTATGGAAAAACCGGAATGCTTTCAGTCTGGCAGTTTTTTTTCTTCTGGTTTTTTTATTAATTGAACCTCAGGCAAACAAATGGAAATATGGCGAAGGGAATTTCTCTGTTACTTATGGAAGAGAGGGGGAGATTGCCATAGATAAAAAAAAGAAAGTAGTATTGCTCAATAAGCGGATATACAGGATGGATTACCCGAATCCTTCGGTAGAACAATCGGTTCACGTGCCTTTATCGATCAGGAGTGCAGACCATATTTTGTTGATTCATGATAATGGTCATTCTGCTGAGATCCGAAAATATAATCCATCAGAACTGGTATGCATAGAGAGTGAGCCTTTGCTCACCGATTCCGGTTGTGTCTGTCAGACACCGGAGAGGCTGTCCCGGAAAAACCAATTCGATATTGTACTTTTAGGGTGTGATGTTCCAGAAAACATGGCCATGAGCCGCTTGTTTACTGAAGATTTTTTTTGCAGAATAAAGGAGATGATGACAGACTCCGGGCTGTTTTCATTTACTCTTAGCCTTAACAGCAATTATCTGGATAAATATGAGAAAAAACTGAAAGATCTCATAATTGCAACCCTTTTGCAGGTGTTCAGTGTTGCAAAGGTATTTCCGGGTGAAGGCTGGACATTTGTAGCATCTGATACTCCTTTTGAGTTTGCAACTGTATGTAAAGTGCCCACCAGTTATTTTAACAATTTTATTCTGGCTTCGGTGTCACCCGAAGAAATTGAGTCGGCAAATCAGAATCCGGTGAAAGCTGGTATTAACAAAATAGCACATCCTTCTATACTAAAAATTACTCTGGAGCGTTATCTGGACAAATTTAATATTTCGAAAACTGCAATTATACTTTTAGTGTTTTTTCTACTGATAATTTCAACTTTGATATTTTTGAGTGAGGGAGCGCTCTTTTCAATTGGAACCACAGGGTTTTGTACTGGCTCCTATACTGTCATAATAATGATGATTTACCAGTCTATGTTTGGTACGTTGTATTCGAGAGTGTCTATTTTAATGATTGCAATATCTGTAGGCTTTGTACTTGGAACCTACGTTAAAAAATTTCCCATACCGGATATAATTGTGGGTATTTATGTGGGGCTTTCACTATTTTTTCTGGCTGTGTGTAAGAATCCTCCTGAGATTCTCTTTTATGTATTAAATAGTGTAATGGGAGTTATTGGAGGGGCTCAGATGGTAAATTGCAAACAGATTTACTGGATGAAAATCAATGCGGCGGATCTGGTGGGAGGTGTAGCTGGAATGGGATTGACTGCAACCTTAATTTTGCCTGGTTTTGGATTGGCCGGAGCCATTGCTATAATGGCAATATTAAAGGCAGTTTCATTAATGACTTATTTTCAATTAAATCGTACGATTCTTTGACTTGACTCGATCACTTTATTTATCGGCCTTAGAAGTTTTTCGACCTTATCACCAAGGTAGATATGCACTTCTCCACCTCAGTAGCATTGTAAAGGGCGAACAAAACTTCTGGACCGCTAGCCTAAAAAATGACTCAATGCGATAAACTGGCGTCTGAATTAGGTTCCTTTTTAAAAAGGTTAAAGATGATGGTTGGCTCTGGAGGTTTTGTGGGAACAATTTGGAAAATACTGATTAATTTTGTTAAGGGTAGGGAAGAGCGGATATTTTTTTTCTTTTTGATTTTCTATTTCATTTTTCTTGCACTTTGGGGCATAAATCGTTCGGAGCCATGGCACGATGAATATCATTTCGTTGAGACTATCAAATATTTTGGGCAAAACTTCAACAGTAATGCCCTTTATAATTATGAGGAGATGTCTACACCGCTACCATTTATTATCTATGCTATTTGGGGAAAACTGTTTGGATTTCAGTTACCGGTTTTACGGGTTTTCTCAATAATTATCGCATTTTCCACATATCTGGTATTTTTTTCACTATTTAGAAGATATTACAGCAGCATAACAGCTTTGATGGCTGTGCCATTTATC
>CAYYNL010000180.1:0-8774 GCA_964472925.1 uncultured Fibrobacter sp.
TAATTATAATGCCGATGGTACATTCCCAACCATAAACATGTCAAAGAATGGTCCTTCACCGGTCGCAAATCTCAATCCTTACGATACTGTTCAGGCAGAAACCATCTGTTGGGAATCCGGCGTTGAAACAGAAGTCTGTAGCGAGGGTGGGATGATGGTTACCTCCATTTCAAATGGAGATTATATCAAAATAAAAAGTGTTGATTTCGGTGATGGTGCCAATTCATTTGAAGTGCGAGCGGCAAGTGGATCTTCAGGAGGTTCAATAGAACTGCGTTTGGGAAGTCAAACCGGAACACTTATAGGTACATGCAATATAAGTGGCACTGGTGGTTGGGATAAATGGCAAAATTACAGGTGTGATGTCAGCGAGTGCAACGGTGTAAAAGATCTGTTTCTGGTATTCAAAGGAACAGGTGAACCGTTCCGCCTTAACTGGTACGTCTTTGCGGGTTCTTCAGGTTACCGATTGTCTGTACAAACAACCGGACTGGGAAATGTAAACCGTTCCCCTTACGGAAGCCTTTTCTCTGAAGGTAGCACGGTTATATTGACAGCAGTACCTCAGGAAGGATGGAAGTTTAGCGGATGGAGTGGAGAGGGAATAAATAGAAATCAGAACCCTTTAACAATTGTCATGGATGCTGATAAGGAAGTAACAGCAATGTTTAAACGAACTACCATTGGAGGTAACCATGTACTCAATGGTGATTTCAGTTCAGGGGATGATTACTGGACTCTTAATATCTGGAGTGGCAGTGCAACAGGGAGTGTGATTAATGGTGAATACAATATTGCAATTTCAAACATAGCTGATAATACTCATGATATTCAACTTGTTCAAAATGGAATTTACCTGGAAAAAGGAGTATCTTATAAGGTCTCTTTTGATGCCAGTGCAGATTCAGACAGGACCATAGAAGTCAATGTAGAAATGGCCGATGATCCATGGACAAGCTATCTTAGCCAAATTCAAGACTTCAGTATTACGACTTCAAAACAATCATTCCACTTTGTGTTCAAGATGGAATACTCGACTGAGGTCAACGCACGCTTGGCTTTTAATGTTGGCACCAGTGCTTCTTCTGTCATAATCGATAATGTATCAGTCAAAGTTTACGATCCTTCTGAAACCGATTTCAGAAAAATGTCAAGTAAATCATCTTCGTCTATGAAAGTAAACTATAGCAATTCAAAATTGCAGATAAATTTTATACCGGACAGAAACGGGTTGGCATTTATAAAAATTTATGATCTGAGTGGTAAAGTAATAAAAAGTGAAAAAATAAAGATCCGGGCTGCTCAAATAAACTCAAGCAGTTTTAAATTGTCTAATATTTCCAAGGGATATTACGTCGTAAAAGTCTCTGAAAATGGGAAAAATATTGGCACCTCTGAAGTGCTTTTTGCAGATTAATTAAACGAATCTGTCAATAATTGAAGTATACTTATTTCATGATTTAGGTAAGATGCACGGGGGTTAGAATTATGAATTTAAGGATTTTAAAACAACCAATGGTTTTATCTGTGGTCTTCTTTTACGTTTTGACATCATTCGCAGAGACGGTTCAGAACCCTATAATATGGGCTGATATTCCCGATCCTTCAATAATCCGTGTAGGTAATGAATACTATATGAGCCATACTACTATGCACATGGCACCTGGTGTTCCGATCATGAAATCTAAAGATCTGGTCAATTGGCGTACTGTTGGTTATGCCTACTCAACTCTTGTGAATAACGATCAGATGAACCTCAATAATGGAAAAAACGCATATAGTCAAGGTTCCTGGGCCAGTAGCATCAGGTATAAGGATGGGGTATTCTATGTTTTGACATTCTCATATACTTCAGGCAAGACGCACCTGTATTCAACCACGAATGTGGAAAAGGGCCCATGGAAAGAGGTCCAGTTTTCTCCGGCGTTTCACGATCCGTCTCTTTTTATGGACAGTGATGGGAGAAACTATATCGTTTACGGAGGAAGTGATATCCGCATTATAGAATTAAATTCTGATATGACAGCACTTAAAAGTGGTGGGCTAAATAAGATTCTTATTCCAAATGCCCAGAGTATGGTTGGAAGTTATATCGTCAATGCCGAAGGTGCGCATATTGAAAAAATAAATGAGTGGTACTATGTTTTCCTGATTTGCTGGCCAAGCTCGGGTTATGATGGACGTACCGTTCTAGTATATAGAAGCAGAAAAATTGACGGAACTTATGAAGGAAAAGTAGCACACAGCAGTAAGGGCGTAGCACAGGGAAGTGTCATTCAGACTGAGGACGGTTCGTGGTGGGGATATCTTTTTCAGGATAACGGTTCGGTTGGGCGCAGCCCATGGCTGATGCCGGTCACCTGGCAAAATGATTGGCCTGTATTTAATGGTGGTGTTTCACCAAATACAATCAACATACCGTTAAATACAAGTCCTGGAACAACCGGAGTTGTCTCAAGCGATGATTTCAGTTCTTCTGTAATGAAACTGGAATGGCAATGGAACCATAACCCAGACAATAAAAACTGGTCATTAACGGAACGTCCAGGGTATTATCGGATTAAAACCAGTCGCATTGATGCGCAGGTGGTTGATGCCAAAAACAGTTTGACACAGCGCAGTTTCGGACCAAAATGTTCAGGTCGTATCGCAATGGATGTTTCAGGAATGAAAGACGGTGATGTGGCTGGATTGTGTGCATTTCAATATGGATATGGGTATGTAGGTGTCAAAAAAACCGGAACAGCTCTTTCGGTAGTAATGATTAATGCCAAATCAGGAAGTCCAACAGAAATAGCAAGCAAGCCGATCAATCAGAATAGAATTTACCTTAGGGTGGATATGGATTTCACCAATCGCACCGACAAGGCGACGTTCTTCTATAGCCTTGACAGTCTTTCCTGGCTTCCAATTGGAAACACCTTACAGATGAGTTATGATCTTAAGCATTTTATGGGGTATAGGTTTGCTTTGTTTAATTATGCTACAAAAAATACTGGTGGTCATGTTGATTTTGACTGGTTTGAGATTGGAAGTTCCTATACTGATGTGATTAAACTCAATGAGCTGGTTGACGGTTTCAGGCTTTCCATTGGAACTGTTGGCCGGGGAAAAGTAAGATGTTCTCCTGACAGCAATGTTTATGAAAAAGACACAAAGGTTACACTTACTGCACAACCTGAAGAAGGCTGGGTCTTCAGCAACTGGAGCGGTGATGCTACAGGTGATCAGAATCCTTTGGTTGTCACCATGGATGGTATGAAGACTATTAAGGCTAATTTTCTAACAAAAGAAGGGAAAATGGATCTTGTTGTAAACGGTACTTTTTCGGCAGGAACAGATGGCTGGACGTTCAATAACTGGAGTGGAATCGGTAAGGGAAACATATCGGATGGGGAATACCAAATTACTGTTGACAGTGTAGCAGATAACTACTTTGACATACAAGTAGTTCAACAGGGGATACTGCTGGAAAAAGGTAAAACTTACCGTCTTATTTATGATGCTTATGCTTCAGCTATCCGTGTATTGAATGTTAACATTGGAATGCCGGAAGACCCCTGGACCACATTTTTGGGCAATATTGTTCATGGAGAAAACAAGGTTAGCCTTACGACATCCAAAAAGACTTATTCTCTTGATTTCAAGATGGAGGAGTCTACTTATGAAAACTCCAGAGTTGAATTCAACGCCGGAACAGAAATAGGATCTGTTTATATAGATAATGTCTCTCTTTTTGAAATAAGAGAAACAGGTATATTGGGATATGATAAAAACAGGGGAATAAAAAAAGTAAATGTGTGCAGAAAGGGTTCTTATATAATCATCGATATTAATGTTGCTGAATGCAGTGATGGAGTTGCAAATCTTTATGATCTTCAAGGCAAGATTGTGTGGAAAACCCGCTTTAATACTGTTTCTGGAAATATCCGTAAATTAAATATCAATAATACTGGCTTGTCGGAAGGTTACTACGTTTTGAAGGTTGAAACTGGTAAAAATGAGTTCAAATCAGGTATTGTGCTGACTGGAAGATAAACCAGATTCAATCTACAAGAAAGAGACAAGTGTAAATATGGAAAACAAATATCTTTTCAATGGCAGAATGTTTTTTAATATATGTCTAATCTGTATGGCAATTTATACTGTTGGGTCAGCTCAGACCCTGATAGATTATTTTCTTCCTATGCCAATTGTTAAACCTCTAAAAACAGATAAGTGGGGATGTGCTGCAGTGGGACCACGTGACATAGGTAATGGCATAGAAGATACGACTAATAGAGCGTACAGTTACTGGGATGGTCCGATTATTAAAGGTCCGGATGGAAAGTATCACATGTTTGCCAGCCGATGGAATCAGAGTGGTGGCCATTGGGCGTGGCTGAGCTCTGTAGGAATTCATGCAGTCAGTGATTCAGTATTGGGACCTTATATCGATAAAGGATTGACATGGCCGACCAACTCAGGAGGAAAAGGCCACAATTTGACAATATTACAGCTTAAAGATGGAACTTATGCATCAGTTGTCAGTGATACCCGACCTGGAGATTTTTTTACAGCTCCTTCGTTAGATGGTCCATGGAGCTTTGCTGGTTCAATTCAAATCGATGCTAACGGGTTTAACAGACCCAGCGAAATCGCCAATCTAAGCATTATAATTCGTCCTGATAATGGTAAATTCATGATTATCGAGCGTCACGGACAAATAATGACCAGTGATAATCTGACCGGTCCATATAAAGTCCAATGTAATTCTATTTACAGTGGTCTTACACCGAATCTTGAGGACCCGGTCTTATGGTTCAGTGGCGGATATTATCACGTAGTGGTTAATTCATGGAGCGATAAAAAAGCCTATCATCTGAGATCAAAAGATGGTATAAAGAATTGGACAAATGAAGGTCTGGCTTTTGATCCAAGATCTAATTTTCTGCGATACACTGATGGGACTTTAAATAAATGGGCCAAAATCGAACGTCCAGGAGTATACATTGAAAACGGTCATATCACTCACTGGACTTTCGCTGTTATTGATTCTGAAAAAGAAAATGACCTTGGAAATGATGATCATAACAGTAAGGTAATTGTGGTACCCTTTGATGGAGTAGCTTTTGATGGTGTAACAATTCCCCCGAATCGGGATACTATTTTTAATGGTAAATTTGACGCCAGCAAAATTGGCTGGACTCTCAATATATGGGATGGGACTGCAACTGGTGATGTAATAAACGGGGAATACAGGGCAATAATCTCAAGCATTGGAGAAAATAATCACGATATTCAACTCGTGCAGGCGGGGCTTGTTCTCGAACAGGGTAAGTCTTATGAAGTATCGTTTGATGCTTACGCTGAGTCAAACAGGACTCTCGAAGTAAACGTAGAAATGGAGAACGATCCCTGGACCAGCTATCTTGATGCTCCAGAAATAATAAGTCTTACCACCACAAAGACTCCATATTCCGTTATTTTCAAAATGGGGCAGCCCACAGATTCAAGTGGACGATTGGCGTTTAACTTTGGGGGAGCAATTGGGACAATATATCTGGACAATATTAAAATTCAGCAGACTACCGAAATCTCCCATGAACTTTCAGTGGGCAAAAGGCTTAATTTAAAACCAGAGGTAAGATACCAGAAATCCTCTTTGCGAATCAGATTCAGTTCTGATCCCAATAATCAATTATCGGTTGATTTATTGGATCTTGCCGGGAAAATTGTCGGCAGAAGAAATCTGCAATCCGGCACAGAGCACATCTGGAATTTAAAACTTTCAGGATTAACTGGTGGAATCTATGTTGTGGCACTCAAGGAAAATGGAAAACTTGTCCACAGTACTAAAGTATTTCATAGAAACTGATTTGTGGTGTACCATTTTGTGGAACACATTTTATCCTTAATCTTTTGCAATTTGATAGAACCAGATGAATTCTACTTATTTTATTAATATCTGCAATAGTCTGAAAGAGTAATATCAGAATGATGTTCATCAGAAGAAATTTGATAATTTATGGATTGGTAATCTTCTTTATCGGATATACGACAAAGATATTTGCAGGGGATTGTACAGTTCGTTTTGAAGATATTAAGCAGCGAATGTCTGGTTTTGGAGGTTCTACGGCCTGGGCTGGTGGACTTAAAGATGAACTGATAACAGAGCTATTTTCGCCCACAGAGGGGTGTGGATTGACCCTGGTTAGAATGAGAATAGCTCCTAATGGAACAACCGGTGCTGGTGAAATAGCCATTGCCAAAAAGGCTCAGGCATTGGGTGCCTCTGTATGGGCAGCACCATGGTCTCCTCCTGGAGAATGGAAAGATAATAACAGTGTAAATAATGGAGGCAGTCTTCTAACCTCACGCTATCAGGACTGGGCTGATCGGCTTGTATCTTACATTAAAAACCTTCAGTCACAGGGAGTTGACCTTAACTGGATTTCTGCACAGAATGAACCAAACTGGACAGCCGAATATGAATCCTGCAGATATCTACCAGCGCAGCTTGCGACTTTCATTGGAAAATATCTGGGGCCATCACTGGAGAAAGCAGGACTAAAAACCAGAATCATTGCACCTGAAGTGATTAACTGGGGATCACTAAAGCCTTATGGAGATGCAATATTAAATGATCCGGATGCTATAAAGTATTGTGATGTTATTGCATCGCATTCTTATGGTGATGAACCGACCAGTTCACGGGGGTACCCCTATTATTTAGTCAGAGAAAAAGGAAAAGAACTCTGGGAAACAGAATATGGATTTGATCAGTTTGCAGGTGATGAATCCATGACACCAGGTATTGCTATTGCTAAACAGATGCATGGTCAGATTGTAAACGGTCCGGTAAGTGCATATCACACATGGTGGATCATTCCTGCCGACGGAGTAGATGGGACAGCATCAAACGGACTGGTTATGCGGGGACATGTGATTCAACGTGGCTATGTGATGGGTAATTACAGCCGATTTGTGAGATCTGGATCTTATAGAGTCGGTGCAGACGATAACCCTTCATCGGGTATTTATGTTACTGCATATCGTAATGATTCTTTAGGACAGTTAACAATTGTTGTGATAAATGAAAATGCCTCTGCCAAAGAGCAAAAATTCATTCTGGATGGTATATCCGTGCCTGTAGTAACTCCATGGGAGACCTCTGAAGAGGTCAAGTTGACTGTCCGTAGCCAAATCAATGCTGGCAGTAGTTTCACCTGGACTCTTCCTGCCAAAAGTGTGGTCTCTTTTGTGGGTTTCTATAATCCTGGTTTACGGCTGAACATAGAGATCATCGGCAGGGGAACGATAATTCGTGATCCCGATCTTAACATTTTTGATGAAGGACAAACTGTTACACTTGCAGCTCAGCCACAACCTGGTTATGTATTTTCGCGCTGGAATGGTTCTGGCCTAAGTAGGAATCAAAATCCGATTACTTTGACTATGGATGAGGATAAAGAAATTACAGCAATTTTCACACGTGGTACTACAGATGGTAATCTTATACTGAATGGTGATTTCAACTCTGATTCAAATGAATGGAAACTTAATGTCTGGGATGGAGCTGCTACCGGAGTAGTTGTGAATGGTGAATATAAAATTGCTATAGATAGTACAGGCACCAATTCTCATGATATTCAGCTTGTTCAACCCGGCATTTATCTTGAAAAAGGTAAAACTTATGAGGTAAAGTTTGATGCTTTTGCTGCATCAGAAAGGTCGCTGGAAGTGAATGTGGAGATGGCAGATGATCCATGGACAAGTTATCTGCCGCAATTACAGCATTTTAATCTGACCAGTTCCATGCAGACATTCTCTTTTCGATTTACTATGGAGCATCAGGACGATATTAATGGCCGTCTGGGATTTAATGTCGCACTTTCAAATAAAACTGTTATAATTGATAACGTTTCGGTCAGAGTAGTTGAACCTTCATCTGCCTACCTTAACAATCCTAAAATCAGGCATTCTTCATTTAATGTTAGCTTTAGAAACTCCTTTCTTAGAATAGAAGCAGGAGAACCTGCTGTAAAAGTAACATCTCTGCAAATTTTTGATTTAAGAGGAAATTTTATTAATAATATATCGTTTCGAAATATAGCCGGAAAAAATGACATGTACAGTTTTGATTTATCAAAACTGCCATGTGGGACCTATTTGGTAAAAATAGGATCAGAAAACGGTACTGTTTATTCTTCAAAGATCTTTTGGGCAAGGTAAAAGAAAGGAATATGTGATTGGAATCCGTTATGAGTAAAAGTGCTCTGCGGATCTTGTGGATAATCAAAGTCCCTTAGCAAACCTGCTTTTGCCAACGACCTATCATCAATAGGGCGAAGTCCATATATCCTTTTTTTGAAAGCTTATTAAGCATGTATCTTTCTTCATGGGTCAAATGCTCATAAAGGTTCATTTCTGGCTTTCAGGAAACCACTGACTAAGCCAGTAGAGCCAGATTTATCGTAAAGGCACTATTGAGGTTTCTTGCTCTCATGACTTTACCGCTCAATCAAGCTACCCCTTGTGGCGGTAGTGCTTGACTGAGCTACTCCAGTTTAATGGTTTGATTTTGCAGAACCAGTATTGCTTTTGGCCTCGTTTTATCACTAACTATTGCACTTAATAATTGAATTCAGCTATATTCACATGCAGGGTAAATTGGTGATACTAGTTCATTACTGTCGCTTCTGTCAGTTGATGATTTGGTAATATCAAAAGTGCGACCAACATTTTTTTTAACTGCTCTTGAGCCATTTAAAACAAAAAGCGAGGTGGCTGAT
>CAYYNL010000181.1:0-8733 GCA_964472925.1 uncultured Fibrobacter sp.
CGCAATTTCAAGCACTTTATTTATGCATGCAAGATGCAGTTGGCCGGAGGCTTACTTTAAAATTAGTAGTTTTGGGATTACTCTAATTTTAAATGGCCAAATTCCGGGGAAGCTTACAATTTCAGGCATACAGCCCTGTCCGCCAGCTGGCGGTTTGCATAATGAAACTGCGACTATATAGCTGGTTTATTGTAGAATACAGGACCGCTTTGACCTAATTGTTTGCTTATTGAACCCTTGATTTGAAGAATCGGACCAGAAAAGAGAGAAACAATTAAGTAGCAGAGGCAACAGTTAATGGCCTGACCTGCTCATATATGCTTGGAATTGAATGCGTATACGCTACTTAGTTATACATATATCTTAGTTAGGCGTAATGCTTGAGTCCCAACTATGATTTGAAACACATACCAAAAAAATTAAAATATGAAATCGAAGTTATTATTAATCATCTTTTTATGCGGTCAAATATTATTTGCACAACAGAAAATGCCAGTAATTAATGCAACTTCAAAAAAAGTTGACATTATGGACGGTAACATTTTCAAAAAAGCATATTGGAATATTTCACCAAAACTTAAACCTGATATATATGAAACTACCAACAAAAATCAGAAAGTGACATTTTATACCAATATAGATTCTATATCCTTTGTGGTAAAACCTGATGAGAAGTACAATTTTATTATTTTACTAAATAATAAAGGCAGCGCCTTAACACAAATAGTCTATAAACCATACTTGGAAATTTTAAAGAATGCTAACAAATATAATTATGACGACGGTCGATTAATTTCAAAGTATACTTATACACCAATGAATGATTCTATACTTGTTGAAATAAGAAAAACATTTAATCTTGATTCAATTATTGGAACGGGGAACGAAATATCACAAATCATTAATCTTTTGCACTGGGTACACAATACCTACCCTCATGATGGAACAAAAGATGTTCCGCAATATAAAAGCACTTTGGAATTAATGATTATGAGAAAAACAGAGCATGGAACCTTGGATTGTGGCTCTTTGGCAAATGTTCTGAATAAATGTTATCTGGCTATGGGCTTCAAATCACGACGAGTAGTTTGCTTGCCAAAAGATTCAACTGATTTTGATTGCCATTCAATAAATATGGTGTATTCGGAAACCTTTAACAAATGGTTGTGGATAGATCCGACCAATGATGCTTATGTTATGAATGAGCAGGGTGAATTACTGAGTATTGAAGAGGTCAGGGAACGA
Source organism: uncultured Fibrobacter sp. (assembly GCA_964472925.1). GTDB lineage: Bacteria > Fibrobacterota > Chitinivibrionia > Chitinivibrionales > Chitinispirillaceae > JAAYPC01. The sequence goes on from CAYYNL010000181.1 coordinate 1,246, forward strand.
TTAATAGACGGATCGCCTCTAATTGTTAATCCTGACGCAAATTGGAATCATCAAATGTCAGTGACTAAGGAAGAATATCTTTATAAATATATGGCAAAGAATCTTTATGCGTTCCAATGCTTTGTTACAACGGGAGGCGATAGTAAAAGCAATGTATTATTGCCCGTTGAGTACAAAGGTATCATACCCAGGACAAAAATGAACAATCCAAAATGCACAAATAATCCCAACGATTTTTGGTCTAAGCCTGAATAAGTAAAGCACTTACACCTAACAGCCGGTATAGCCACTAAGGGGTTCAGGAATGTGCCAACGTCAGGATTCGCTCCTACTTCATTGTAACCGGATACGGATATCGTACGCATCCCTTACTGTCCATACCGGCGGAAGGTTAGCGTTTATAGTTGAAAATTGGAATAAAAATGAATTTTAACCTAAAAAGTATATTTTCATGAGAAAGTTATTCTTTTTAGCATTAGTATGGGCTACAGTATTGTCAACATCTTGTTCAAAAGATGAAACTGACGATTTCACAAAACCAGAGAACCTCGCAGGCACAACCTGGAAATGTACGTCTGGAACTGATTTGGATGAAGATCCTGAATATGCATTATTGATCTTTACCTCAAGAATAACTGTTGAAGGTTGGACTAAATACGAAAATGAAGGTGAGCAAAAAGATTGGACTGGTTCCTTTTCAATTTCAAATGACAGAATTTCTATTACATATGAAGATGAAACATTAACCGGGATAATTGATGGAGAGACAATAAAAACAACAATTAATGGTGAAACACTGATATTTATAAAACAATAGAGTGAACTATACTTCGGCTGAACAGGTTTGCCCCCGCTTTTGGAGTCTGTCTCAAAAGCACAAATTTAGTACAATTACTCTCTGTGGCCCTCTGTGCCTTCTCTGTGAATCTCTGTGTAACAACCATTTAAGAATTTCACAGTTCCGATGGCTATCGGAAACACAGAGCAAATTAATGAGTTACACAGAGACTTTTGAGACAGTCTCCTTTTGTCCGCAGCCGATAACAGCGATGCATCGTTTCCGTTATTATTACAACATCTTTCAACAGCCCGGTATATGCCATCGGATCCTATCATATCATTTTGCGGAGACAATTGTTCTGAATGTCCCCGGTATGTTGCTACCGTTAATAACGACATCAACGCACTGAAGAAATTTGCAGAACTATGGTTCAGACTTGGATTCAGGCCCAAAGTTGTTAATCTTGAGGAGATTAAATGTCACGGTTGCAGTAAGACCATTCATTGCAGCAATGGCATAAATAATTGCAAAAACCTGAGCAACAAAAAGAATTGCGGGGAATGTGATCTTTTCCCTTGCGAAAAAATAGAAGCTGTATTTCAAAAAACGGATCGCACCGAGAGCGTTTGCAAAGAAAAATGCTCAGATAGTGAATACGAAATTCTTAAGAAAGCATTTTTTAGCAAAAGGCAGATTCTTGATGAGATAAACAACAAATACAGAAAAAGTTCCAAATAATGCGATAACAGAGGGGACCTTAATGCAATTGCCTTCTGTGCAACGATTATCTTGCCCCTCTGTTACCAATTTTACAAATGACAGCATAAATGGATAATAGATGAAAATTGAACTGAAATATTTTACCGGGACGGGTAATTCATTGAAAATAATAAATGTATGCAGGGATGTGTTTACCGGATCCGATCACATAACCGGAATCAGTGAGATCAGCCTGAAAGAAAAGAGAATAGCTGAATGCGATATGCTGGGATTCTGTTTCCCTGTATATGCTTTCGGGATTCCGCGAATCTGCCGGAATTATTTAAAATCACTTGAAAGATTTGATAAAAAGCAAAAGGTATTCGTGTTGATCACCGCCGGAGATGCTGACGAATCAGGGCTTTCCATCAGAGAATGTGAAAAAATTCTGAGAAAGAAGAATTGTGACATCATCTATACGGACGTTATTCAAATGCCAATCAACTGGATAACCTCTCCGGAACCGCCATTCCCTCCTTCGAAAGAAGAAGCTGTTGAGATCATCCGGAATGGCGTGGCTCATGCCGGGTCGATAGCTACCGAGATTTTGAACGGAATACGCAAACATCATGTATTCAACTATCCCAAAAGATATACTAAGATCCGATTCTACAAGGATTTCTGGTTGTTTAAATATCTGGGGATATCGAACATGTGGCGAATGTTTAAAACGTATGAAAGCTGCAATGGCTGCGGGATTTGCTCGAAAATTTGTCCGACCCAGAGCATTGCCATGAGCCATAAACTGCCTGTCTGGTCTTCAACCTGCGAACAATGCATGCGTTGCGTGAATTTTTGTCCCAACGAGGCGATTTTTCAAACCCATGGCGGCAATACGAGGGGGAAAAACAGGTATTTTGAGCCCGGTTTTAAACCATTGAAATCATACTGAGCATGCCAACAAAATAGTATAATGGATTAGCCCGAAGGGTTCCTCCGAAGGAGAGCACACCTGTTCAATCAAAGAATAGTTTGTATATTTATAATTGTTTGGGAGGCAACCAGGCATCAAGGGAATAGCAGAAGGCGTATGGCCGGTTTTGAGTATTGATGAAGGTTATAGCATGATTAAAAGGCACTTGGATGTTGACCTAAGTATCAAAAACCAGAAAGACTAAATAATTTCAATGCAGCAAAAAGATACCAGAAATGGGAAGACAGGTAGACAAGACGGCAGATATAACTAAGTTGGCAGCAATAAAAAAAAGATACAACTAAATTACCATGAATAGAATATTAATATTTGTAATATTAATGACTTGCTTTTCATGTTCGCAAAATGAAGTAAATCATGAAAAATTTATCGTAGTAAACAATGGTTATGTATATGCAGTGATAAACTTTAAGAACGATACTATTTTAAAATTGGATTCAGCAAAATACTTTGTGTGTTTTGATGATACGGTCGAAAATTTTCTTATTGTTGCTCCAAAATCAAGGAAAGGTTGGTGGGCTATTGATTTTAGTGAAAATGTTCTATTTCAAGTCTATAATACAAGTGATGGAGAACCTTCACCAGACGAAATCAAATATGGTAGAATAAGAATTATTGATGAAAATGGTAAAATTGGTTTTGCTGATGAAAAAGGCAAAACAATAATAAGCCCACAATTTGAACAAGCAACGGCATTCTATAAGGATCATGCCATAATTGGTCAAAATTGCCAAAAGATTCCTTGGGATACCATTCATGATGAGTCAGATAGTCAGCATTACTCAATAGTTTGTTCAAAGAACGGATATATTGATAGAGATGGGAATATAATTGAAATGGGTAACTGGACGATTGAAGAGTTGTGGGATAAACTTGAGTTTCCAAAGAATTAAAACAAAGTACTGCTGCTAAGAGCCGGTATAAGCTATTGCTGGCAGTGGATTTGCTAAGGTTATTACTCTTATCTAAGCTCTGCTAACTAGACAAGCAAGCGCTTTGAATCACGCAACAGCTCATACCGCCAACCGTTTGCTGCTATTGAAAGGGGAAGAATAACATCACTAAAATCCGAAGAAGTGAAAACAAATAACAGGCTTGACAAATCCTTCGGACCCGCATGCAGTTTCGCGGGGTTAATCATATTTACAGTTGGAATAATTCTGACATATTTTTATTTTTCAAGTGTAATTTTAATTTTGATCGGCGGTTTTGTCGGATTTTCTTATTCAAGTGCAATAATCGATTATGAGAAGAAGAGAGTGAAATTTTCAAATAACATTTTTGGGATAATACCAATCGGCAAATGGCTTCAAATCTTGCCGTCGATGAGAATCGGAATAAAGGAGTTAAATCAAACATACAGAGCATATAGTCAGGGAAATAGAGCTTTTGATGTTTCCCAAATGGATTTCAGAATAATTTTGTATGATTCTGACGAAAACGAAATAATGCAGGTTAAGAAAGCTGACACACTTGATTCTGCAAAACTAGAACGTGAGACAATTGGAAATAATCTGGGGCTGAAGATTATTTGACGGATTTTGAAGACAAAGAGTAAAATGAACATCAATCAGCCAACAAGTTTGTAAAGCCAATGCTGATAAGGGTTTTCTGCTTAGCTGAGGTTTCAATGGTACCTGGTTTTACAGGCCACCCGTTGTGCCTCACCCCAGAAGACGACAACGAAAAATAAGATGACAGGAACTTTAGCACAAATAATTGCATTGACAGCTTTCGGAAACGACTTTCTGAAAAATGGAACATTACCGACCGACTTCAATACTGCTAACACGACTTTTCAATTTTGTAATAAAGTTGACTTCAGAGAATTTAAAAAACTGCTATTCTTTTTAAAACCAAAAGAGCGTGTAATTGCGAACAGTCCGACAGAATGGTTTCAATACTTAAAAAATGACGGTTGCAAACATTTACGACTTTACTTTGAATACTCGAAAGACCAAAGTTTTGCAAAAGACCACAAATTAGCAGGACTTGCTGGCGGTGGCGGAAGTTGGTTAATTGAAGCTATTTACAACAACTACTCAAACTATTGGGCAAACAGATGGGATGTAACAAATCAAAATGCTCCTGACAGCAAAATTTGGACTGTCAATTACGGATTGACTATAAAGAATCAGCATAAAAGCAACCTGCAAATTGACAATCAGAAAATAAAAGAAAAACTTCGGCAGACACTGACTGAAATTGCAGAGTTTGCATTTAAACAAGATTTAAAAAGTTGGGGCGAACTGTTTGACAAAGCAAAATTGACTTTAGACAGTTTAACTCCTGAAAGCGGTTATTATCATACAGACCTAATTCCAGCTGACAAATATTCTTTGACTGCAAAACAGATTATTTTTTCTGCCGGTTCAGCTTGGGTTTTTGGTGGTATGGGTTCTTGGAACGACTTAGGTTTTGATAATAAAGAAGACAACGAAACATACGACAGACTTTCAGAACAATTATATTCAAACATTAATGAAGCTATCATTGCAGGGACAAACACATACTGACAGAAAAGAAGGGCGAAGGCATAATCAGTCAGCCGCCTCCCGCCAGCAAACACTCAAGGTTAACTCCTCTTACCCTCCCCTGCAATTGGGCTTCCTGTTAAACATTATAACACGAGTTCTTTTACAGGATGCTGATGCAGCTGGTTTCGCCGAAGGCAGATGAAGCAGTTTTGAGAAATGGCTTGAAAAAACGCAGAAAACAACCCAACCATACCCAAATAACCTTAAACCCAACACCCATGAAGCCCCCTTTCATTATTCTTTCTCTTCTTATGATCACCGGACTGACCGCGGCCGGACAACTTCCGCAGAACTGCAGTCAGGTACTTGCAGCCAATCCCCTGGCTACCAGCGGAGTCTATACCATCGATCCCGACGGGGAAGGCACATTACCTCAGATGGATTGCTACTGCGACATGGTAACAGATGGCGGCGGCTGGACATTGATCCTGAATTACAACCATCTTACCTCAACCAATCCGTCTCTCAGAATACTCACCGGCAGTCTGCCCCTGCAGGGAGAAACCATGCTGGGTTTCGATGAAAGCAATTCGGTCTTCTGGGGCCATGCCGATACTGCATTGATGCATGCTATCCCATTCGACGAAGTCCGCTTTTACGGCATCAGCTCCGAACACGACCGGACCCTCCATTTCAAATCCTCGCACCCCGGAACGATTGCCTATTTTAAAACCGGGATCGGGTCCACCGAGGGCATCAATGCCTCCTTCACAGCCCTGAACGGCCACAATTCAAATCTGCCGGCATCCATCAACATGAGCGTTTCCGACCGCGGCAATTATGCCATGACAGATTATCCGCTCTGGACCGGGTCATTATACCACTGGTATCTTGCCGGGATAGATTCCTACTGCAGCCATGCCCGGTGGGAAGTGGATGATTATCCATGCTTTACGGAACCTTCTACCTTCCATCAGATCTGGATCAGGCAAAACAATGCAACCGGACAATCAGAACCGGAGCTGAATGAAATGAAGCTGAAAATATGGCCGAACCCTGCTGACGACAGGGTATATATCTCCACCCCGTTGAAGCATTCCACGAATACCCGGATCAGCATATACACCCTCGCCGGCGTTCTGCTTTGCTCAGAAACTGTTAACGGCCCGGAGCACCGGATGGATACTTCAGCTTTGGGCAACGGCATCTACCTGATGGTGGTCGCATCGGAGGAAGGAACCCGGTATCTGCAGCTTGCCATTCAAAGGTAGACAAGCCTTCCCTGATGACATGCCGGCTGCGAATGGCTACGAGATCGCACACAGCAATCAAACGGGACATTGTGAAGCCGGAAGGTAAATAGCAGGTCTCGTGTTATGATACAGATGCAAATATGGATTGGATTACAGATGAGAATTAATCCCTCGGTGCTCCTCTGTGCTCTCTGTGGTGATAAAAAATCTCACCACGGAGGACACGGAGAAACACAGAGAAGAATTGGATTATTGATGAACTTCAATATAACAGGTGTAAAAGATGGCATAGTACAATGGATAATCGAATCTCTGTGCACCCTTTCCTTGCAGCAGACAGCTTACGGAAATGGGAAGACAGGTGGGCAAGATGGCAGATATAACTAAGTTATGGTCAAAACATAGTGCTAATTTTTATGAAGAAGGTTAATATTTTATTATTAGCGGTGATTATCGGTATCCAGCTTAATGCGCAGGATAATAATGAATACAAGCAAGTCAGGAAGTACTTTTCAGATGACCAAATACCAGTTTTAGAAAGCATTATTTCATTTGTCGATAGTATCGTAGTCAAGAATAATAATATTAGGACATCCTATATACAATTCTTCAATTCATTAGATTCATCATATTCCTTTTATCATATGACTTCGATGAGTGAGGATAACGTTTTCGTTTTTTCATTGAATCAGGACCAAAAGGATCGTTTTCTTTTTAGCCTTCCTTCAGATGTTTTCAATAAAATTTGGACTGTCCAAATTCCCAGACTAGTAACGACTCGTGATACAACTCTATTTTTTCCTGAAAACTTCTGGTCCTTTAGTTTGAATAATAATAGCGATTATGTGAAGTTTCTCAAAGCTCTGGGAAGAAAAGATAGTTATTATAAGGATATTTCAAATGAGATTGAAACTTGTGGTGGACTCTGTTCAACAATTGCAGCTGGAATGTTCACGAAAATAAATGATTTCAATTTTGATGACTTTGCTGATAGGCTATGGATTGCGATCTTTTTGATTACTTTAGAAGACCCAACAGAAATAAGAGTGTCGAAATATTTAGCAAAATAGTTCTGCCCATAACAGGGGTCTGGCGTTACGGTCTCTGAAGTCGCAGATCGAACGGGTCGTAGCAATAGTCTCCGAAACGTTCTGCTCAACGCTAAAAGGCAGTCGTTCATTAAAGTTACAGAAATGAAAATGGAAGATTTGGGGTATAATGATAATCTTGAAGAGTTCAGGATTAAAGAAAAGCTGGATAACTTTGAAATAGGAAGAGTTATTG
>CAYYNL010000182.1:0-8688 GCA_964472925.1 uncultured Fibrobacter sp.
CTTGATTTCGCGGCTTTGCCGCTTAATCAAGCTACCGCCTGTGGCGGTAGTACTTGACTTGCCGATTGTTTCTGATTTCTTAACCAGTTTTTGTTTCAATACCTGAGTAGTTGCAATTGATCACTTTAATCCTGGCCGCATTGCCTTTTTACTCGATCTATCATAGATACAGCAACTCTGGATGTTAAGATTTTAACAACCACACTGTCAGAAGTGCCATTGTCCAGAAAATTATAATCACCAGCCAGGGTATCCCTTTTAAAATAAAGCCGTGCCTTGTCATTGGAATCTCTGTTTAACCTGGGAGTAAAAAACAGAGTGTCTCTGAAAATCCTATCAATATTCAAATCTTTGCAAATGTTTCTTCCGCTCTCAACCCCATACACATAAATTTTATTTTTGGTAATGTTAAGATAGAGACTTTTTGCGGATATTCTCTTTCGGCAAATGGCCCCATTTCGAAACTGCTCAACAAATACAGTCTTGCATCGATAATAACCAATTGGATCTGAAGCGAAGATGATAAAAGGGAAAATCAAAACGCAGCAAAGGAATTTATACAAACTGACCTCCAAAGAACAAGCTTTCCCAAAGTTGAATGGATTAGAAACAAAACAACATCAAAAGCAGTTTAATTTAAAATACATGCTTTTGCCAAAAGTGGAAAGCCCAGTTCAATAATCATACACTGAAAATGTGGCTAAAAAGTGTGTTCTGTATCAGCTCTTTCCACCCCAAAGCAGTAAAAATGAAAGCAAAAAAACACTACAGCCCAGCCAGAACTTGCCTATGTCCAAGATCTCTTATATGAGAGCTGGAAAAATAAAAAGGTAAAGTCTGTATGTAATTGTAACTTTTTCAAATACAGGATATCTGAGAACGTACTATTTTATTGATTCTTGATTGTAACTACCCAGGTTTTGAAAGAATATCGAAGTGAAAGAGAGCCGTTTTCTTTTCTTCATTTAGGATTTTTTTCTGATTACCCCTGATTAGATATTGCTTTAATATTGGGTCTTATTTTTTCCAATTTGATATTATTGCATTATTTTTATTGATCACCATATACCTGAGTAGTTACATTTTACACCTTCTCTGCTGCAGATAGAAACTAAAGGGATATGGATTCTAATCAGAACGAGTTTATAAAAATTGGCTCCTTTATCGATACATTTCAAGCCAATATGGCTAAGGAGATTTTGCAGTCAAACGGAATCAGTTGTGTTGTAACCGGAGATGAATTCAGGCTTTTTGATTTTTCAGCAAAATACAATACTCCTGTTCAGCTTATCATAAACCGCAACGATAAAGATATCGCTCAGGAGCTGTTATTGCTGTATTTCAATAATTGATCAGTAGAATTCACCACAAATTTATATTGTATGTTCATTATAATCAGGTATGATTTTAATAATCAATTGACAAACAGAGTATAGATGATGCATAGAAATTAAGAGGTCCGTAGTTTTTTTAATAAAATCTCCCATCTGGAAGCGCTCCTTATTAAATGGAGATCAATGGCTGATTTCACAATGTTAAGGATAATACGTGAATTCGTTTGAAGACAATCGGTTAAAAAGGTCTTATTTTATTAATATGGGATGATAGTGCTGTATTGTTCATAACCCCCCTGAATCCTATTACCGGAGAGTTGGACAAATGATTAATTTATTGAGAAAAAGACGAAGTATCAGACACTATAGGCCATCACCAATCGAAGACGAAAAAGTCGCAATACTGAAAGAAGCACTTCTGCGCTCGCCTTCCTCACGCGGTATCAATCCATGGGAATTCATTTTTGTTGATGATAAGCAAACCCTTATCAAGCTTTCCCAGGCAAAACAGCATGGTTCAGAATTCCTGAAAAACGCAAGCCTGGGAATAGTCGTTCTTGGAGACGAAAAACGTTCCGATGTATGGATTGAGGATTGTTCGATTGCATCTATCATTGTTCAATTGGCCGCAGAAGATCTGGGACTTGGTTCATGCTGGGTACAAATCAGAAAACGCAATCATAACGATGAGATCTCATCTGAACAATATGTTCAGCAATTACTTCAGATTCCATCACACATGCGTGTATTATCAATCATCGGAATTGGCTATCCAGATGAAGAGATGAAGCTAATATCAGAACAAAAGCTCCAGTTCCAAAAAATTCATCATAATAATTATAAAAAAACAGCCTGAATAAAATTACATTTTTTATAAAACGACAAATTATTTTCTTTGTCCTTGTAAAGGAGGCTCAGTAATGGTGGTGACAAGCGTACTGGTTCATGTAAAAGCAGAGCATGTAGATGATTTTATCAAAGAAACAATCAGAAACCATGAAAATTCCATAAAAGAAAATGGCAATATGCGTTTTGATATTCTTCAGAGTACAGATGATCCAACCAGATTTATGCTGTATGAAGCCTATGATTCAGCCGAATCAGCAGCGGCACACAAAAAAACTGCTCACTACCTTGCCTGGCGTGATGCAGTTGCAAACTGGATGGCAGAGCCACGGCAGGGAATTGCCTATAAATCGATCAAACCCTGATATCGGAATAGTTTTATACAATGGATAATCTCAACTTCCAATTCTACAGAACCCCCCGTATCTTTTTTGGCCCTGGCCAGAAAGATCGTTTAAGCTCACTGGTAATTCCTTTTGGTTCACCGGCACTGCTTATTCATAGCTTTCATTCTCTCCCGGAAAAATTCCGACAAGAATTTTCAGAAAAACTGCAAAAAGCAGGTGTGGAGCTTTTTATATGCCTCAATAAAGGAGAACCTTCACCTGATTATATCGATACGATCGTAAACAAATACCGGGATGCCAAAATCAAATCTGTTATAGCTATTGGTGGTGGAAGCGTATTAGATGCAGGAAAAGCGATCTCTGCAATGCTTCCATTAAATGAGAGCGTAAGAAATTTCCTGGAGATTGTTGGTAATAAAAAACACCCGGGAAATAAAGTTCCATTCTTTGCACTTCCAACCACATCCGGAACAGGTTCTGAAGCAAGTGCGAATGCGGTTTTAAGCTTACCTGGAGAGAATGGGTTCAAGCGTTCGATCAGGCATGAGAATTTTGTCCCTGATTATGCAATTGTAGATCCGCAATTGATGTTAAATTGTCCTGATAATGTAACTGCCAGTTGCGGTATGGATGCACTCACTCAGCTCCTTGAATCATACGTCTCTCCAAAAGCATCGGTATTCACCGATTCCCTGATCGAAAAGGCACTACCACTGATTGGAGAGAATCTTCTTAGGGCATCAAACTCATTAAGAGGTGATATTAGTGCAAGAATTGCCATGGCTTACGCAGCATTGATATCCGGAATAACTTTAGCCAATGCGGGTTTAGGAGTAGTTCATGGTATTGCGTCGGCAATCGGTGGGTTATTTCCTGTTCCACATGGAGTGATCTGCGGAACACTGCTGGCTGGAGCTACCAGCATGAACATCAGAAAATTGAGTAAATCAGACTCATCCTCTGTTGCGCTTAATAAATATTGCCGGGCAGGTTTCCTGTTAAGTGGAAAAAAAGAGCATACTGGCAATGGATGTGAACTGCTCATTGAAATATTGAATACGTATACCAGTCAATTGGCTATTCCAAAATTATCCGATTATGGGATTGGTAAAGATGATATAAAAAAAATTCTCAAAGACAGTGATAATAAAAATAATCCGGTAGAATTAAACTCTGAAGAGATGTACAGAATTATTATTGATAGAATATGAATTTTACAGCCAAAAAAGATGCAACCCAAAGGTTAGGTAATTTAGTTCAAGTCTTAGTTGAATTTACTTCAATTAAGACTTCCCTCGTTGTTGAAGACCTTTAAAAAACAGCAACAGCAGTTTTTCACCTCTTATTAACTTCTAACAAAAAAACAGTATCAGCAAAACATTTAACTGGTATAATTCATAGTGAGACTAAAACCAGGAGGTTCAAATGGCATATCTGATACTGAACAGAAATGGCACCTGTGATGAGCCGGAAAACGAAATTTACTACGAATTCGATGCAGAAAACAAAACGGTGCTTAGAGAGATTATGTCACTTCTTCCCAAAAGAAAATCCGAAGGTGAAAGGATCAGGAAACAACTTATTGAGCTCTGCAAAATTAGTATGGAACAAAAAGAAAGCTTTACGATATAAGTAAGTTTCCTGCCCCTTTCAGATGCATCAGCAAATTCAAGGTAACCTGCTCACAGGATTACCAGTTCCGCATGAAGTGCTCCGGCCTGTTTTATTGCCTGTAATATCGAGATCACATCCCTGGGAGTTACTCCCAGAGAGTTTAATGTATGTGCAAGATCCGAAACAGTCGTTGTACCATCCAATACGACCATCTCCGCATCTTTCTCCTCCACCACCACTTCAGGGTTGGGTATTACTTCAGTCTGACCAAGAGTGAATGGCTGAGGCTGAATTGCCTGAGGACGATTAACTATTTCCACTTTTACTCCACCATGAGAAACAGCCACCTGTGATATTCTTACCTCTCCCCCGGCAACTATGGTCCCGGTCCGTTCGTTTATCACCACCTTAGCCTGTGACGCAACCTCAAATTTCAGGTTTTCCACCCTGGAGATAAAATCTACCAGATCGATAAAGCTTCTGATCGAATCCCTGACAAATGCATTATAGTCAAGAACCACTGTGGCTGCATCCACCGGTTTTGCTACAGCCGTTCTTATTTTATCAGCAAATTCTGCATTTATAGCTCTGGACAAAGACAACGCAGAAGTAAAATCGGGTACATGCAAAGATAAAGACAGATCTTTTCCATCAACCAGGTTAAATGCATATTCCCGCTGCACAATTGCCCCATCAGGAATTCTGCCTACCAGCACATGATTCTTTTTTATATGCGTCAAACCACGGTCAGTTAAATCATATCCTCCGGTAGCCAGCGGTCCCTGAGCAGAAGCATAGACAATTCCATCAGGTCCCTGCATCGATGTCAGAATAAGGGTTCCTCCTTCCAGGCTTGTAGCATCACCCATGGAGGACACAGTAACATCGAAATGAGTTCCTTTACGTTTAAAAGGAGCCAGATTTCCGGTAATCATTACTGCTGCCACGTTTCTTACTCGTATATGTTTTTCCGGAAGCTCTATTCCCAGATTCTTCAGCATATTGGTTATAGTCTGTTCAGTAAAAACCGTCTGGTTACGATCCCCCGTCCCACCTAATCCCACGACCAGCCCATAACCAAACAACTGCACATCCTCCAGACCGGTCAGGGAGGCCACATCCTTGATTCTTACAGTCTGCTGTGCATTACTTAATGTAAATCCAAATATTATAAGCATTATCAGTGTTTTGTTCATAATCTGTCCCCTGAAGTAGTTAGCACAGAAATTACTATCAATTAAAAAATGAAGTTCAAAAATCTTGCTATCAAACCAGGTCTTCTACCGGTGTTCACAGCTCCTTTTCCGGTGTAGGTAATCTGTGCATCTGCGATACTTGAGGAATAGATAATGTTATTCTTCTGAATATCCTGAGGACGAACCATACCGGTTAATTTAATAATCTCTTTTTCCTCATTTATTTCCACTACTTTACTTCCCTCTATCACCAGATTTCCATTATCAAGGACTTTTATTATTCTTGCAGTGATTGTTGCTACCAAGTTACCTTGTCTTGATGTTCCTCCTTTTCCATCAAAGTCAACACGGTTACCTCCGGAAGCACCAAAAGAGGGCAGAAAACCCAAAACCCCTGATCCACCTGCTGACTGCAACTGTGCGGAATTCTCTTTACTGGTGTTGGTCTGACTCTCACTTCCAGCCTTGGCAGATTCTACAATCATCACAGTAAGTACATCATCAACTTTCATGGCCCGATGATCCGAATAAAGGCTGTAAATTGATGCAGCCCATGACATACAGTAAACAGCGAATACCAAAATAAGAACATTCCTGAATTCATGACACTTCATATCGATAACCCTCCCTGAGTAACGGTGACAGTTCCTTTATCTTTGACTATTGCCTGTACTAATTTTCTGCTGTTTGTGTTTTCCACCCAGATTCTCTCACCGATCTTTCCTGGTTCCCGCGCGATACCCTGTACTGCAACCCTTACTCTTCCTTTGTTAACCATGATCTCCACCATATCCCCCTTCTGAATTACTGGAATGGTCTCAATCAGCCGGAGATGAAGAATAGTGCCGGGATTAATTGTTCTAACAGCTCGTATCCCATTAAGCGAATCGGTGTTGAATAATGGCTGCGGACCGAAAGTGGTGATATCCATCGGCTTGACTTCACAATCTTCAGGTGTAATTTTCTGCCCCCGAAGAATCGGTCTTTTGGCAACCAGAACCGGTGTCACGACTTTAACATTGCACATTACAGGAATCCTTAAGCTACGCTGTTTCTGTTGAACAACAAGCCAGAGCTGAACATTGCCTCTGGGATATCGGTCGGCAAGCCCTTCAACCCTTGCAGTCACATCTCCTGGAAGACATTTCCAGGAGCGCTCCGGCTCCTTTACCACCGCTTCATAGCATCCCTGCGGCCACAGAACTTCTTTACGGAAATACTGCTGAATGATTCCCAGATAATCTTCGATCTTCTTTTCAATAGCCCCGGTTCTGATATAAACGCGCTGAGCTCCACATACATTAAACTGAAGATCTCCAAACAATGGTTTTAATCTGTAAAGGACAAAGTCACTGACATTTAAAAATCTTCCATAGCCTGCAGGAGCACTATTTCCACCAGCTACATTGCGCAGCTTAGCTTTCAATGCATTATCCCTGCACTCTATCTCTGCAATATCACCCAGAAAGAAAGTTGTATCGGTTACTAAAACAGAGTCTTTAAAAGTCAATGTAAGATCGGATGCAGCAGAAAGCCCGGTCAGAGCAGAACAAATAATAATTAACAAGCACACATAAGTTGTTTTTCCCGAAGCCATCCTCACTCTCCATCTCTTTTCATTCGCAATTTCTGCTACCGTTTCAGATTGCTGGCAACCTGCAGCATGTCCTCTGCAACCTGTATCGATTTCGAGACTATCTCGAATGCTCTCTGAGCAGAAATCATGTTTACCATCTCTTCCACTACCTGAACATTTGAAGATTCGGTATAACCCTGCATTATTGTACCCGCCCCTTCTTCTCCTGGAAAAGAGACTACCGGTTCGCCACTGGAATCGGTAACCGCAAAGAGATTTCCACCCAAAGAGCGAAGCCCCGATGGGTTAATGAAACGGGCGATCTCAATCTGTCCTATTTCAGTCATAGTTTCTTCTCCCTGAAGTTTGACAGATACTATGCCATCTGCAGCCACAGTCAACTCTGATGAACCTTCAGGAACAGTAATCTGAGGTGAAAGAAGAAATCCTGATGAAGTCACGATTGAGCCGTCGCTGGATAACTTGAAAGAACCATCACGGGTATATGCGGTACCTCCATCGGGTAAGGTTATCTGAAATAATCCTTCTCCCTGAATAGCCCAATCCAGATCATTTCCTGTTTGATTGGGTGCTCCCTGCTCGAATATTCTTTGAGTGGCAGCTGGTCTGACACCCAAACCAGTCTCGATACCTGCCGGAGCCATTGCGCCTTCAAAATTTCTGACTCCCGGCTCCCTTAAAGTCTGGTACATCAGATCCTGAAATTCCACTTTGACACGTTTAAAACCGACAGTATTCACATTAGACAGATTATTGGAAATAGTATCCATATATAACTGCTGGGCTTCCATCCCGGTAGCTGCTGTCATCATGCTGCGCATCATATTTCACCTCTTAGCCAAAGAATTATCCCACTCTTCCAACCTGATTTACAGCCTTCTCCAAGGTTTCATCCTGGGCATGCAGGGCTTTCTGATCAGCCTCAAAATTTTTATTTACAGAGATCATCTGTACCATGTTACGAATGATATCCACGTTTGAACCCTCAAGATAGCCTTGTTTTATCACGAACCCAGCGCTTTTGACTGAAGAATCTTCAGATGGTATTAAAGGTCGGAAACGGTTTTCACCGCAGCGGTACATATTGTATGGTTTTTTGAAATCGGTAACCTTGATGACCCCTTTGCTTTCGCCGCGCTGAACCACCTCGCCCTTTTCACTAATAGTTACAGGAAGATCCCGTTCCACCCTTATAAAGCCTTCGGTACCCATCACCCTGGAGCCATCAGAGCAAACAAGCAACCCTTCCGGACTAAGAGAGAAGTTACCGTTTCTGGTGTATTGAAGGCCGTTATCTGTCATAATTGTAAAAAAGCCGCTTCCTTTTATAGCCAGATCCAGTGTGGAGTTGGTCTGTTTAAGCGGACCTTCGCTATAATCAACATATACTTCATCTGCTTTCATCTGTTCATTTACAAATGGCTGTTGCTGATCATTGCTAAGAAATTTCTGGTATGTTTTTATAAAAAGGCCGCTCTGTTTAAACCCTGTGGTATTAATATTTGCCAGATTGTTGGCGATCTGATCCTGTTTTTGCATCAGGGGAGTCATTCCCATCGATGCAGTATAGATTCCCTGAATCATTTTTACTCCTGAAATATAGGTTCTGACGGTTTAAGCACATTTCATGCCAATAGAAGTTTTTCTATAACTTCTCATGATTCAAGCAATTACCGCGGTATAATAATTGGAAAGCGAATAAATGGGAGGAATTTTTCTGCTTAGTTAGGGAAAAATTTGCCCTGTAATGCAAC
>CAYYNL010000183.1:0-8687 GCA_964472925.1 uncultured Fibrobacter sp.
TCTTTGAGTGCTTATACATTTTTCTTTACATTAATTTTCTCTTTTTGACACTCTGAAAACAACTTATTTTTTTATATTTGAGTCTTATTCTTAATCGTGTAATTGATGTCAGCTCTGAAGTTTTGGTTTATTATGAACACGAATAACCCCATTAGGGAAGCACTGATGCACACAAAAGTATTGATCATTGTATTTTTTTATTCATTTATATTAACAGTAAGTAAAGTGAAAACTTTAGTTAAAGTTTTATAATAAACAGCCTTTTGTCTATTTTCAGCTAATTTTGGAAGGATGATTTTGAATTTTCTTTGTTAATCAGCGTTAACAGATAAAGCACCCTTTGAATTAGCGGCTCATGAAGTAATATGTCCAACTCCATGAGCATTTCTATCGGAATGTGTTCTTTTGCCAGGTGCAGACTTTTCAGACATTATTCAAACCAGTTTTTTATTCCTTTGTTTTCTTTATAGACAATTCCAGCGCAGCCTTCACTCCTCCGGTGATTTTACCTGGACTAGGACCTGCATTCTTGCTAGAATGTGGTTTCTTTTTTATAAACGATACAGGAATTATGCCATTAACTTGTAATTTGCAATCAATTCCTTTTGAACCTGTCGGAACATCTATTTGCGGAAGAAACAATATTCCCTTTTCATTCCAGAATTTTTTCTCTCCAATATCCTTATAATATGGGAAAAGAACAATAATCTCCTTTTTCTTCAGATAGCTTTTTCCGCTGGTTGAATAAATTTTGGTACCTAATTGAAGATTTAGACAAAAACTGTTTATTTTGAAGAGTTTTGAGACTGTAAATCCGGCTTCGGAATAAAAAAGACGGCAGTCATAGAAACGATAGTTTGAAGGATAGAAAGCAGTCCATTGGGAGAATGGTGCAAAGTCAAGATTACCAAAAGGCGATTGAACTATCATCACACCACCTTCCAGAAGCAATGAGTGATGCATGCTGTCTTTTAATCCGAATGAAGTAAAAAAGCTTTTTATGCGTAATGTATCAGCCAGAAAGTATCTCAATTCATCGAAAGAGTTGGAATAACTGCAACACCATCCACCACCTGCGAACAGGTCCATTGACCAGACCAGATTACACGAGCTTTTCCCCTGGTAATTCAGGCTATAGGTGTTAAGATTCAGCTCTACCGGCATCTGCATTTTTGAAACTGCATTGCTGTCATTTTTTACTTTTGCTATAGCTATATCGGCCCTGTTAGTGATTGGTCCGGTAATCAGTTCTGCGGAAGACCCGATTGTATGATCTGTAAAGTGCACAGGAAAGGTCCGGTATTTATCTGGCTGCTGATTTTTTATAAAGCTGGTATACCCATAGTGTAAAGGCATTTTATCCGCATAAAGTAAGATCTTAAGTTTTTTATATTCGATATTGCCCATCACCCCCAATAGAAGTAAACCGGATTTGAGATGACCGGTTATGGAATTGTCCCTCATGCTTATCCGGCTGTTTGTGGGGATGATCGAACCCAGTTGAATACCTAAATTCAGATGCTTTAATGAATACCATAAAAGAGAGCTGATTTTATGAACTTTCTGGCTGGAATAAGATCCATAATCGGCATTATCGACTCTTACAGCACCACAGTAGGATTCATAATTATAAGTTGTGATTGAGTTTACTCTTTTATTGCTTAATGTCAATTTCCCACTGAAATCCATAAAGTTCAGGAAAGAATTGAACCGGTCGTTATCTGAGCGTCTTTTTTCCTTCAGAAACGGGCTGTATGAGAAACTGAAGTCAAGTAATCGGTTACTGTCAGGGAGAATATAGTGTGAGTTATCCAGAAAAAATTCAGAAATAACAGATTTAGGAGTAAGATCATTTGCAGATACTTCTTTGCAACAAATAAAAAGCAGAAAACCGGACAACAGTATGTCCGGTCTGGTAAGAAACAGCAAGATTTGCTTCATTTATTCAAAGAATTGGCTTAAAAAGTCTATCCAGGAGGTTCTGGAAGTCATTTTTGGGAACAAGCCATTAAATGTATAATCATTGAAATAAGGAAAATAGATCTGAAGAATCAGAGCTTCATCCATATACCTGTAAGTTCTTACAGTAGGCATATCCTTTCCAGCATCATCGATGAGATGTATCGGTGTACAGTATATAATCGAATCTTTCCATGCAGTAACTGTAAATTCGGTATTCAACGTTACATAGTAGTCATTACTAAAAAGATCCAGTTCCTTACTGGCTATCAGAGAAGATGGAATGTCAATTACATCTTCTTTATACGCGTAAAAATGGTTTCCACCCCAATTATCATAATATACGTATGTATATGAAGTCACTCTGTCCTGTGTAGTAGATAATCTGTATTTGGGAAATAATGTTTTAAGATCAGCGACCGGGTTTGTAAACCATTTTGAAAGATTAACAGTCATATTAATATCATAACCATCGATTCTTTCACTGAACGTGTATTCTTTTGTAAGCAGTTCTGTAACAAAATTCATCAATGCTTCAGGTGAAGAAAATTTGGCAGCCAACGCAGGAGAAATTCCCTCTTCAGCCATTTCACTGCAGATATCAGCCATGTCTGCATCAATGTTGAAAATCTCCCCGGCAGGTATAAGGTCATCTTCCTGTCGATCCTTCTCCTCTTTCATCGATTGCAAACTTGCTTTAATGAGCTCAGGTATCATTTTCAGATCATTGTAAACCCATTCGTGGTTTTCACGACGGATCTTGAGGAAATCTGATCTTTTTAAATTGTACTGTACTACATCAGAAAATTTGGAAGTATTTTGTACTTCATTTACAGTCCATATATTAACAAGTGTGTCATTCTGCAATTTAATGATATATTTTCCATCACTCTCCTCCATATCATCGTATTCATCCTGATGGCTCATAATAGATGAACCATCTGTATGTTGAAGATCCATATTATAGGTGGTGAAAATTCCAAGACCTGCACGAGTCAGTCTTATACCGGCTTCAAAAAGCAAAATGTCACCTTTATCCAGTTCAAAAGTTTCACCAAAAGCAGTTAAAACCAGAGACATTTCATTTTGTGTCAACCTATTGCATGCTGATATGATGTCATTAAGCCTTGGAATGATATCCTCTTCAACTATTTTCTGAATGAAACTTACAGTAACAAAAGAAGGAAAAGATGGTTTTTCAGTCTGAGCTGCAATGATTTTTGGAGTTTCTGCCAAAAGGGCAAACCCCACCGCTTCAATCCCTTTACGGCTAAAAACATTAGAGACCACTGGCTTTTTTGAAGCTGACTTTTTTAAAGGGATTTGTTGATTATTTACTGGCATTTTCCTTTTTGCAGTTGCCTGCACAGGTCTTTTTTTATACAGGATCAAATCACCATCGTAACCATCATAATAATTATCAAGCGCCTCGATGTAAGCCTGAATCGAGTCGACAGCTTTTTTAATATTTGCACTTGTATTTACAGCGCATATTGAGGAAATTATGAATCCTACATTTGCTTTGGCATTTGCTGGCTGTCCGGATACTGCAGTAGCAAAGCCATTTCGAATTGATATGAAATCGGTATTGAATACATCATCAGGAGTTTCAGCATCTTCCAGGCTTTCTACTCTTTTGATAAGAACTTCAAAAAGAGAATCAATGCTATTCACATTAACTGTAAAGTTTGAATCGATATCCTTAGGGATGTCATTTGGATCTGTGTCTGTAATGATTGGATCTTTTGGTTGCTGTGGTTCTGCAGATTCCTCGGATTTTGTTGGAAAACAAGAATTAAAAAGAAATACGCTCAGAGTCAATAACAAAACTGATGATAAAAAGTGCTTTGATGATGACATAATAGCTCCTGGATAATTGTTTATTTGGTGTCAGAGCGGATCTGTTATTGTTTATGCGAATCGGTAGCTATACATTTTTTTAAATTAATTCAAAATAAATTTTCAGTCTTATTTTCGCAATCTTAAAAAAGTAATCCTGTTAAATAAAAATCAGTTTATTTATATAGTTTATCAGTATCGTAAAAATTTCTTCATTTCTGGCTTTCAGGGAACCACGGCTAAGCCAGTGGAGCCAGATGTCTCGTAAAGGCACTATCGTGCCTTCTTGCTTTCGCGGCTTTGCCGCTCAATCAAGCTACCGCCTGTGACGGTAGTACTTGACTGCAATCTGATTTTCCCATTTAACTCAAGTTTTCTTTCAATGAGTTACTTAATCCAAGAGATTTTAATCAAGATCATATTTTATTTCCGATAACCATTGAAACTTCTGGAAAAATAGACAAACCTTTGTATCCAATCATAAGATAATTTTCTGGTTTTTACCACCAAAGATTTATATCTTAATCGATATAGCCCTCCAACAAGGAAAACGGTATGTATAGAAATCTGAAAATGCTACTTGCAATATATTTGTCTTTAATGGCTTCTGTGCATGCTTCAGAGTCTTTTTCCTGGAGCACTGTAATGATCGGTGGAGGTGGATTTGTTTCTTCTATAGTGGCTTCACCTCTTGAGCAAAACCTCTTTTATGCCCGAACCGATGTGGGTGGAGCTTATCGCTGGGATCAGATATCAAAAAGATGGGTCTCCATGATGGATTGGGTTGATGCATCTGAAAGAGGACTGTTAGGTATCGAAGCCATTGCTGCAGATCCAAAATCTGCAGACAATGTGTATATGGTAGCAGGGACCACTTACTGGAATGAGGGACGTAGTGCATTTCTCCGCTCAAATGATCGGGGCAAGACCTGGACACTTATTTACACCTGGGATACTTCAGGAGCAAAAGGAGCTCCTGTCAAGATTTTTTACGCTCACGGTAATGGCATGGGGCGCGGCAATGGTGAAGCACTGGCAATCGACCCTAATAATCCTGATATCATGTTCTACGGATCAAAAAGCAATGGCCTTTTTAAATCAACCGATAATGGTTCAACTTGGCAGCATGTCAATGGTTTTACAGAATCAGCAAAATACGATACCACATGGAACGGTTCAGGTTTTTCATTCGTAACATTTTCTCCTGGCAGTTCTGATACACTGTATGCTGGTTTTCTTCGCTCAAAAAACAATGTTTTTCGTTCAACCGATGGAGGAAACAGTTGGTCTGTTATTCCTGACAGACCAACCCCAAAAACCAAAGGAGGCTATGCTCCGCCTCTTATGCCTCAACGCATTGCAATCACCCCTGATGGATCTATCCTTTATATTACTTTCGGCGATGGAGCCGGGCCGCATACAATGGCCTGGGATGAGGGCTGGGGACCAATTAAAGATTGGTTTAACCGGGGAGCTATTTTCAAATACGAAACATCATCCGGAAAGTGGTCCGATGTCTCACCTGAAAATTTTATCGATCCGGGTGATGGGAATTACGATTCCGATTCCACTTATGTAGCCTGTTTCAGTGGAATATCCATCAACCCCTCCAACCCTATTGAGCTGGTTGCTTCTTCCATCGGTTATCGCGGACCTCAATTCTGGTATAATTCATCAACAGCAAAATGGAAAGATGTATGGGGAAGTAATATTTATTACAGTATTGATGGAGGAGAACACTGGGTACCCACATTCCAGTATTACTGGATGGATGGCGGTATTTATCCCACCGAAAAACAGATGAATGAAAACGGTATAGGATGGATGTACGGCAGTTCAATTCACTGGTCAAGTTGTGTATTGATGGACCCGTTCAATCCAAAGCGGGTATTAGTGAATTCAGGAAATGGCGTATTTGCAACTGATAATATAACCTCATACAGTATAGATTCAACAAAGTCCCCTGCTCTTCAGCAAAGTACCATCTGGAAAGTTCTGTCTCATGGTATCGAAGAAGTAGTTCCTATGGAGGTGATCAGCATACCAGGAGGACCTCTGATTTCGGTGATCGGAGATTATGATGGTTTCCGCCATGACGATGTTACCAGATATCCGGTAAAGAGACATGAAACCAATGTCAGTGGAATGTTGGTAAATCTGGGAACCACTCGTGCTCTGGCATTTGCCTATAAAGCTGGTAAACTCGTCAAGGCAACGGATGCCCGCAGTGCAAATCCAACAGGATATACAGATGTACCTATTTCACCTGTTCAGTTTAGCAGTGACAGCGGAAAAACCTGGACTGTTGCTACCTATGAAGACCTTACTGCACAATACACCAAGGGGGAGTGCGTTGCCATTTCCGCCGATGGATCAGTAACTCTCTGGGTTCCTTCACACAAGATTATCAACGGAACTGAAACGGCTGGTAATTACCCGGTTCAACGTTACGTAAACAGTGCCTGGACAGAAGTTAGCGGTATTGATGGGGCATACGTAGTGGGAGATCCTGAAGATGAAGACGTTTTCTATGGATTCCTGAAAAGTGAAGGCGTTTTTTACAAAAGTACTGACAAGGGTATCACATTCACCAAAGCAGGAATTGCTGGTGTAAGTGATTTTCGAAAATTCCGGCTTCCTCCGGGAAAAGCAGGTGAGATCTGGGTTCCGCTTGGAAAAAACGGACTGGCTCGTTCCAAAGATGGATCAGCTACATTTACCCATATCAACGAAGTTACCTATTGCGAGGCAGTAGGTTTTGGCAAGGCTGCACAGGAAAAATCTTTTCCAACAGTTTATATATTTGGCACCGTTGGCGGAAAGACCGGAGTGTTTCAGTCGGTAGATGAAGGTGCCAGTTGGGTACGTATCAATGATGATGCTCACGAATATGGGGGATTAGCCAATGGAGAATTTGTGGTTGGAGACATGAATACCTTCGGCGTTGTCTATATGAGTACAGCCGGCCGTGGTATTGCCTGCCGCCTGCCATCATCAATGATTGAAACAAAGAACCAATTTGACAGTTTTCGCAAAAAAGATATACCAAATTTCCAAATAATAAAAGGGTTTCTTCACCTGCATTCATCAGAAGAAGAACTTCAGACGGTTTCGATCTTTTCTCTTTCCGGACAGAGGCTATACCATAAAACCTTTTCAGGACCAGCGAAAATTAGCTTGATCAAGTTACTTCCGTCAACAACGATTGGGGTATTGGTAATTGCCAATAAAAAAGGGAATAAGCAAAATATGATACTTAATAGAGTACATTAAAGTGGAAAAAAGGACCATATTTTCAAATTATGCAATAACGGATTCACTTTTCCCATAAAAAAGGAAAATATATGAATAATAGAGCAAAATTATCAATAATTGTTGTAGCGTTTGTATCACACGCATTATGCTTCTCGATCAACGACCAACCCGAAGGATGGGCCTCACAGGCAGGTGGTACCACTGGCGGTGCTGGAGGAACCGAAGTAACAGTAAGCACCATGTCACAGCTTCAGGCAGAGGCAAAATCTTCCGGCAAAAAAGTTATAATAATGGAGAAGGGCACCTATACCGGAAAACTTGTTGTTTCGTCCGACAAGACCATTATAGGAAAGGAACTAGGCGTACTCATAAAGGGTAGTGTGGTTATTTCCAATGTAAACAATGTTATTCTAAGGAACTTCGCGGTTCAGGGAGACAGATGCAATTCTTATGAAGAGTGTAAAGGTGGTGATGATGCTGTTGGCATTCTCAATAATGCATATCATGTGTGGCTAGATCATCTTGATATATCTGATGGACAGGATGGCAACTGTGATATTACAAAGGGAGCTGATTATGTGACAGTAACCTGGTGTAAATTTTGGTACAGTTATGATAAGGAGCATCGGTTTTCCAATCTTATCAGCAGTGCAGATAATGTTGAAGGGGATAAGGGTAAACTTAATATTACCTATGCCTATTGCTGGTGGGCAGACCGGGTCGATCAGCGCCAACCTCGTGGCCGTTCAGGAAAAGTACATATAGTCAATAATCTTTATACTTCAAAAAACGCTTCTTATGCCTGTGGCCCTGGGGTTGACATCCAGATGCTTATCGAAAACAATCTGTTTAACAATAGCGGAAAGGCAATCGAAGTATTTGATGGTGATCCCAAACCTGCCTTTAAATCGGTTGGAAATTTAGGCACTGCCAAGAATATCGATATGAATCAGGGTACCGTTTTTACACCACCCTATACACTTTCTTTGAAAATGCAAGCATCTGAAGTAGAATCTAAAGTAAAAGCAGAAGCAGGGAACACTTTAACTCTGAATATTACTTCTACTTGTCAGAAAGTAAATATTCCTATCCTTAGGCATCATCCCTATATTTCTTCATTCAGATCAGGATGGTTATTATGTAATCCAGCTTCGTTTGATCTTAATTTTATTTTGATTACACTTAATGGGAAAACAATACTTCCAAATACCAGACTTGGAGCAGGCGAAAAGATCCAATTACCATCTTTTAGCTCGCCTGTTTTAGTTTATTTTAAAGGATCATCCAACGTAGAGGTTATTTACGTACAAGGAAAGAGATAAAGGCTAAAATGTACTTATTGATCTTGCGAGCGGCTCACAGGTTTTCTTTTCGGATACGGTCGCGTAACTCTTCAATATTTTTATCCGATAGTCCAGTATAAAGCTTTATTTTCGAATCAGTCTCACCATTTTTTATCATGTTAATTGCAGTTTTTTCTAAGCCTTCTATTTTACCTTCCGCTCTACCTTCTTCTCTTCCTTCCTCTCTGCCTTTCTCTCTTCCTTTCTCCAGAATCTCCTTTTCCCATATTTTTGTTTTAGTTTCAAGCATATTCCTAACCTCCATTAAATCTTCGATACTGGTAATCGTTT
>CAYYNL010000184.1:0-8640 GCA_964472925.1 uncultured Fibrobacter sp.
CTAAATTCCTCAGTTGAGTGCAATTCTTTCGCATCCCGATAATAATCGGGAAGCCTCATCAAATACCTGAATAGTTACCCTGATTCGGTCAAGTACTACCGCCACAGGTGGTAGCTTGATTGAGCGGCAAAGCCGCGAAATCAAGAAGGCACGATAGTGCCTTTACGAGACATCTGGCTCCACTGGCTTAGCCAGTGGTTTCCTGAAAGCCAGAAATGAAAAGGTTATTTCCCCTTTATCACCGCTTCCATTACAGCTTTAATTATATCATCTGTGCTGACATTATCCACCTCTGCATGAAATGAACGAATCAGCCGATGACGAAGCACAGGATAAGCAGCCCTGCGAATGTCGGAAAGGTCAGGAGTGGGGCGGTTGTCAAGAAGAGCAAACGCTTTTGCAGCAATAATCAGATACTGTGAAGCACGTGGGCCTGCTCCCCAGCTGATCAATTGCTTTAAGGATTGAGGGCATTCAGAGTCCGAAGGACGAGTGGAACGGACCAGTTTTACCGCTGCAGTAATAACCGATTCTGCAACAGGTACTCTGCTTACCAGTTCACGATACTCTTTTATCTGAGAACCATTGATTATTGGGTTAATTGTAACTGATTCTGATGTCGTGGTTTGGCGTACAATCTGCAGTTCAGTCTCCAGATCTGGATAATCTACCTGAATCGAAAACATGAACCGATCTTGCTGAGCTTCTGGCAATGGATAGGTGCCCTCCTGCTCGATAGGATTCTGAGTGGCTAAAACCCAGAAAGGATCGGGAAGCTTATAAGTCTGACCAGAGGAGGTCACTTCGTGCTCCTGCATCGCCTGCAGCAGTGCTGACTGGGTCTTGGGAGGAGTCCGGTTTATCTCATCTGCCAAAACGATGTTACTAAAAATTGGTCCCTGAACAAAACGGAATTCCCGTATCCCGCTTTTTCGATCATCAAAAAGGATCTCGGATCCGGTGATATCGGATGGCATCAGGTCAGGTGTAAACTGAATCCGGTTAAATCGTAAATCCAAACTCTGAGCCAGACTCTGTATAAGCATTGTTTTAGCTAATCCCGGAACTCCCACCAAAAGACAATGACCACCGCTAAGAAAACATGCCAGCAGATTATCGATTACATCATACTGGCCAATTATCTTTTTTGCCAATTCCTTTTTCAGATCAGCTATTGATTGTGTCAAATTTTCAACTACCCTCATATCATCAACTACAGCTTGCGGCTTTGTCATTCTCTTTTCCCACCTTTACTCTTTTTTTAATTCTTCTTTGGCTTTACTTATTTCTTTAAAGGAAACTTTCATGCTCATCAGAAACATTAAACCCAGTGCAGTGATTGTCATATAGCCTAATCCGTGATAAAGCACAGCCATAGCTCCAGCCTTGTTTTCCACTACTCCTACCATATTCAACCCCTGCAGCAGTGATGAATGCAGTGTTCCGATATAGCCTGGTGAAAGTGGAATCGCTGCACCCAGTGCCGCCATTGAGACTCCAAACATACTGTCCAGTATCTTAAAATTGTTCAATCCCCAGGCAAGAAAGTACATCATGAAAACATAACAGAACATCATCAATATGGAATATAACACCACCCGAATAACTTTGTGCCATGAAAAAATCCACTCCAGATTGGATACCAGCTCTTTGCAGATTTTTTGTACCCGATTTTTTAGCGGATGAGGGACAATAATCAATATCTTCGAGGCAATCTTTACTGCACCTGTCTTAAATCTGGAGTACACTATCAGGAAAACAACCGTAACCGTAAAAGCTGCAACCATCAAGGCGGCATAGGGTTGTAATGAAGCAAGGCTGGTGTTAGTGAAAACCGGTATGAAAAAGAAAGTGGAATAAAGCAACATGTCCAGTGCTCTTTCCACAAGCAGAGATCCGGCACTTTCCATCACCGTAAACCCGTTTCGTTTCCACAAAAGCACTGCCCTGGCGGCTTCACCCAGACGTGCAGGGAAAAGGTTATTCAACATAAAACCGATCATGGTGATAGAGAAGAGGCCATTTTTACTTTTTTCTTTACTGCTACCTGGAAGCATGACTTTCCATCGAAGAGATCTGAACCAGATAGTCAGCGGATTAAGCAATATAACGGCGGCAATTATCCACTTTTCTGTTGTCTGAATTTCTTCCCACAGTACAGTTGTATCTACGCTTTTAAAAAAAAGGTAAAGTCCCAGGGCGGAAATCAGTATTCCGCCCGCACCTTGTAAAAGGTGAATTTTTTTCATATTTCGCTTAACCTGTTAAATACCAGGCCTGAGAAAAGTTTCGGGAAAAAGTTGGTTGATTTTTGAGGCATCCTCTCATCTTTATCAACTATTGCCTGGATCGTATCGATAGAAACTGGGCGTATAAAAAATCCACCATGATAAGCACTGCTGTCCTTAAGCTTCTCTATTCCTACCCCGATATCATTTACGTAATCCACTACATCATGAAGCACCTTACCATCCAGGGGAAGACCAAGAATGGTGTTGATCACGATCATGTTGATTTCTGAAACACTCAACTGTTTCCAGGTCATACTCCTTTCGGGCATGGATTTCTGCAGGAATTTCTTGCCATCTTCAGAAATAGTAAGGCCAATCGCACTCTGATCTTTACTGTCTAAATAGATCATATCTGCATCCAGTTTACCTGACATAAAGTCAAAAACCACGTCTTCAGATGCTTTCCCATAATCTGTCATCCTGAAAAAACGGCTCAGCTGTTCTTTCATAACCAGTTGACGATCAGTTTTACGGATAAGTCTGTGAAAAGATCGTATCACCAGACCGGGATCGGCTATCGACACCAGAGCCATCATCACATGAGAATAATTATCCGTTTTCTTTTGTTTATAATAGTTAAGTGCGGTTTCGTACCGGTGATGTCCGTCGGCAATCAGTATGGTACTGTCTTTTACCGACTTTACAAAATTATTTATCAGGGATTCATCGGAACAAACATACAGGCAGTGCTCGACTCCGTTCTCATCAACTGCAACACCAACCGGTTTGTCATTAATTAAAGCCCTTATGGAATGATAGGTATCTCCTTTGTCGGAAACCAGCCCGAAAATAAGTCCCATATCCACCTGACTTACATCCATAAGCTCGAAACGGTCGATCTTTGGTCCGGAAAGAGTATACTCATGTGGAAGTACTACTTTCTTTTCAAAATCAACCAGTTCCACTAATGCTATTACTCCGGTTCGCACAAAGGTAATCATCTCTTTACCCACCGGACTTTTGAAGGTCTGCTGGTAAATATATACTGAATCTTTCTTATCCTGAGCCAGTATTCCTTCTTTTACCCATTTTTTGAAAATGTTTGCAGCCCTTACATGACGGTCTTTATTGCAGGTATCCTGTGGTTCCGGGCGGTTCTGGATAAGCCGCACTGCATTGCGGGGATCTTTCTGATATAAAGCATCGATCATTGCACTGTCAACCATATCATAGGGCGGTGCAATTACTTTTGTCAGATCATGAGGGTTTTCGATCCGATAACGATAACCTTTAAACGGCTTTACTCCGGCCATTTTACGCTTGCTCCTTTCAAAGCGGCAGTCTAGTCTGAGTGGCAAGAACTTCACAAAAAGTCCTGCGATGAATTTCGCACATCCCGTGCTCTTCTATACATCTACGATGATGTTCAGTTGCATAGCCTTTGTTATTGTGAAATTCGTAAAGAGGATATTTTTCATTGTATTTGTCCATTATGTGATCCCTTGTCACCTTTGCAATAATAGAAGCAGCAGCTATCGATGCACTCAGAGCATCACCACCCACTATGGTACGCTGTTTATCATTGCCTATTTTTGGGATGAGCTGGTTACCATCCACTATTACCAGTTTCCAGTTGCAGCCCAGTTTTTCCACCGCCCTGTACATTGCCAGAAGAGAGGCCTGAAGTATGTTTAATTTGTCGATCTCTTCAGGTGATGCAGACCCGACAGCCCACCACATCGCCTCACTTGTGATTTTCTGATAAAGGACTTCCCGTTTTTGAGCGGTTAATTTCTTGGAATCATTGATACCATCAAGTGGATTCTTCAGATTCAGCACAACCGCAGCGGCAACCACCGGTCCGGCCAGAGAACCTCGCCCAGCTTCATCGGTACCAGCGACAGGACCGCCAAATTCATCAACAATATTCTGATCAAACCGATAAAGAGCTTTTGTTACCTTTGAATGTGAAGAGTCCTTTTCAGACATAACCAGTCACCCGGCGGCCTTGCACCCGGATTGCTCCTTTGGCTATCGCCTCGATAGCCCGCCAATAAGTAGAGTGCTCCACTTCAAGCACCCGCGCGGCCAGAGTTTGACAATCATCGGTATCCTTGACTATTACAGGCACCTGACAAATTACAGGACCTTCATCATACTCTTCACTAACGAAATGAACTGTGACACCGGTTATTTTCGCACCGTAATCCAGTACCGCCTGATGAACCCTGCTTCCATACATCCCTTTACCCCCGAAAGCCGGCAGCAAACCTGGATGTATGTTGACAATACGGTTGTGGTAATGATGAACCACTTCTGATGGCAGCATTTTCATATATCCGGCCAAAACAATCAGCTCCACACGATATTCTTGCAAAACAGCAAGAAGCCTGCACTGGTAATCATCAGGTGATTTGAAATGGGATGGCGCAAGATGTACCGAAGGAATGTTGTGCTTGCGGGCCTTTTCAAATGCTCCGGCAGTACTGTTATTTCCCACCATCAGCACAAAATCCACATGAAGATCACCGGACTCTTTTCTGTTAATCAAAGCCTGAAAATTACTTCCGCCACCGGACGCAAAAACTGCACAACGCAAAGCCAAAAAATCCGCCTCTTCTTTATTCATCAGTATCAGGCCGCTTTATGCTCACGACCTCACCATGAAAATTGACATTGTATTTTATTCCAGCCCAGGTGATTGTATTGGTCAAATATGTCCTGAAATAACTTACCCCCTGGGCTATCCGCAAGAATGGCTGCAACAGTAAAAATTTGGGAAAACGGTGCATCGTTCCTAATAACACATACAGCATGGCAGTAATTAGTTCTCCTACATAAAAAACTATCGCTGCACCTCCACCCATTCCCAGAAACGAACGATTCTCCGATAAAGAAGCCAAAATCGAGAAAGGAAGTAATATCACCAGACCCACTCCAGTCAAAGCAAAAGGGAAGGCGACTAACCACAATAAGGGCTGATAGGCTTTTAAATACATAATCTGCCGCTCAAACCAGGAAACTGTAGATTTCACCGTCTGGATAAGATCGTCGGTATGCACAATACAGGGTGGAACTACTACCGCTTTTTTATGGTTTTTCATGACAATTTGAGAGAGACTCATGTCATCAACTGCTGCACTGGACCATTTCTCCCTGACACCAAGCTCATCAAAATCCTTCCGCCGAATCGCCATAGATCCGCCCCATAACCCAACCCCACCAATAAAGCAAGCAACACTGAATAATACATACATATATACATTAACATAAGAATGGGTTAGTTCTCCAGTAGTCCCCTTTTTGGCATGCAGCCATCGAAAACCACTGGTAGCTGTTATCTTTGGTGATGCCAGAGGCAGCGTAAGCTCCTTTAACCAATGGGGTGATGGCCTGATGTCAGAATCGGCAAATACCAGTATATCTGGGTTATCGATAAGTTTTAATGCTGCAAGAAGATTGTGATTTTTCTGAGCACAGCTTTTGGTTAATCCGGCAATGGCCAGCTTAGCATTGTTTTTACCACGTATTATGGATCGGATCACTGGAACCGCAGGATCGGTATCACTTTCAGTTACAAAAATCACCTCGTAATTGGAGTGATCCAGCTCGAAAAAGCCTTTGAGGTTGTTTTCCAGATCTTTGGGTAAACCTTTGCAGGGAATAATTATGGAACATCGTTGATTGGAATTGTCGCCATATTTTGGACGCATAACCCGACCATACCAGAAACGCTGATAGAACACGGTAAAAAGAGTGGCAAAAAGGTCTCCTACAGCAAACGCTACTGCAATAAAAAAGAGCGTTTTGGTTATGACCGATGTTCCTAAAAACTGTTCAAATGACATCAAACTCCCCCTTTTATTCAGGCTGAGAAAAATACAACCATTCTCTATTCGTTGCAATAGATCAGTAAGGAGTACAAAAAACAGGTGGTGAGAGAAAAAAAACAATAATGACCAAACATTTTTATTTCTTCTATTTACACCCAAGTCCCCTTTGAGAGAAATTAAGGGGCGTGAGATATTTTTACGCTTCTCACCTGATTTCTTCCTCCATTCTTTGCTCTATATAGTGCTTTATCTGCAGCGCCGATTACATCCATTACGGTTTGATTTGGATTTTCACGCTGAGAAATTCCAACAGAAATGGTAACCGAAATCGATTTTTTTCCAGAAGATATTTTAGTTTTTTCCACCTCCATCCTGACCTCCTCCATCAGTTTACTGACCTCTTGTGAGGTTTTTCGGGGAAAGAAAACCGCCAGTTCTTCACCTCCATATCGGCAGACGATTCCTTGTGAAATCAGTGTGTTATTCACTGTCTGGGCGACCGCGTAGAGCACCATATCACCGGCCTGATGCCCGTAGGTATCATTCACATTTTTAAAATGATCTATATCTACCATTGCAACCGAAAAAGGTGGACTGGTGTCAAATTTAGACTGCTCTGATATGATTTTTGAGCAGAAATCGCGATTATAGATCTTAAGAAGCGGATCATAGGAGACCCGGTTCTCCATACGGCAAAAACCATGAACCAGTATGCCAATTGATAAGTAAAGAGGTACGGTATTGAAAAGAATTAACTGAACTGGTTCCATGCGGTTTATATCTATTCCCAAAACCCAAATTTCAGCAAAAAACAGTGCACAACCAGATAATATTCCTCCTAAAAAAAATTCGTCACTTACTTTCCATAGTGAAATCGCCCCTACAGCCAGAAACACTGCTGGTCCAATCCAAAAGTTTAAACTCATCGGACTATCAAACCACAAATACCGTACCCAGATTGTTGCTGATGGTGCAAAGCGCATAGTTATCAGAAAAACCGTTTCAATAATGAATATGGTCAGCATGGTGCTTCTGGCAAAGCGATATTTTACATAGGAGGATAACAGGGTAAAAATCAACAGGTTAACAAGCTGTGTCAGCAGTATTACAGCAAAGAATCCCTGTGGAGGGGGGTTATTTAATTGTGGTATATAAGGAAAATTGTTGAATAGAAAAAAGAAGATTCCAATAAGGCCAGTAGTATAGGAA
Organism: uncultured Fibrobacter sp.; assembly: GCA_964472925.1. Lineage (GTDB taxonomy): Bacteria > Fibrobacterota > Chitinivibrionia > Chitinivibrionales > Chitinispirillaceae > JAAYPC01. Next base: position 7,274 of record CAYYNL010000184.1, read on the forward strand.
GCCACATAGATTTTTCTGTTATGTGCTCTGGGATAGGAAAAGTGACCGGTGATGATAAGAATCAGCGAAGCTGTCAGACCGCTGAGCGGTAAAAACACATAATAAAGAAAAGGAAATTTATTTGGGGGATAAGAGACTGTGAACAGGAGAGATGCGCCGATAAGAGCTACTGCAGCCAGGAAAGAAATCAGTCCCCATTGATGGTTATTTTTGGACATACTGCAAAAACATAAAAAGAGAAAATCAAAATTAACTGCCTATGAAGTTAAACTACTTCAGGGGAGAAGGAAGGTACAGATTTAAGATTTAAGATTTGGGTTTTGGGATTTGGCATTTAGGTTTTGGTATTTGTGATTTAGGATTTGGGATTTGGTATTTGGTATTTGAGATTTGGTATTTGGGATTTGGTATTTGGTATTTGGTATTTGAGATTTGGGATTTGGGGATTCAGAAATTTGAATTAAAATTCCGCAGTGAATGCCTTTCGCATAACACAGTCAAGTACTACCGCCATAGGCGGTAGTATTGATTTAGCGGCAAAGCCGCGAAAGCAAGAAGGCACTATAGTGCCTTTACGAGACATCTGGCTCCACTGGCTTCGCCAATAGTTTCCTGAAAGCCAGAAATGGATTGATATGATGATAAAGCAGCCATTTCTGAGGTCCATCAGGAGTTGATCAAAAAAAATTGTCCCCAGTATGAAGGGAGAAAAACACCAGAATTACCAGAAAAACAGGTATCATTCGCAATTCTGAAGATAAAGGTTTACATACATTTTTCCCGGACCATACAGTGGTCTCCAATGAAGAGAGGAGTGGAGTGCTTGGAAAGCTGAAATTGAAATACACACTCTCCGCCACAGTTTGCACACATCATCTAAGACAAGCGAGATTTACACCCATGTTGCAGCACACAAAATTGTGACTATAAGAAGCCCAATAGCAGGGCTGATAAAACAGAGCAGTTGATTCTGTAAAGAATAGACCACTTCTACTAAGTTGTTGTTCTTTATGGGCTTATGAAGTAGAACGATACATGAACCAAATATTCTCATGAGTAGAAACATTTTCCATAAACAATATTTTATATGGTTATGCCGATTATATGCATGTCATGTTAAGCAACAATCGATATCTCCGTATAAAGTTACCACCTAAGTATCAAATGGCCGCGAAATACCTTTAAAACATCGTTTATTAGCAAAAAAAAATATAGTACTATACTGTAAGGTTATTTATTTTGATATTTTATATTATTTTTTGACAACAAGAATGAAGTCAAACACATGTCCCCAAGCCGCCCTTTTGGGCGACTTGGAAAGAGTTGTTGGCCATTATTCCGCCGTTCGGGAGCGCTCATCGTGAGCG
>CAYYNL010000185.1:0-8612 GCA_964472925.1 uncultured Fibrobacter sp.
TCATTTTTTTTGCATACAATTATAAAGAGCCCATAGGACTGGGTTTATTTAAAAATCACCAGACGGTCATCAGGGCCTTGATTAATAAAGCATAGCCTGATCCATTCTTCTGAACGGATAACATTTGATATTACACATTCATCTATAAAGCCTGTAAGTTTGTAATCCCCGTCAGCTTCAGAACCGATCCGTAATGGTAAATTATTGACAATAGAAGTAACCTCTGATATATTTCCCCTATGACCACCGGTAACATCTATACCATCGATGTAACATCGGCAACTTTCGTTATCAGATCTGCTGATAACTACAGCAATATGGTGCCAGGAAGTTGAATCGATTATTGGTGAATTCAGATCAGACCATAAATCAAATGAGCCAGATTCTGCCCAGGTTGTTCCTGCTGTTGCAGTAAAAAAATGCAGTTGATTCGATATTCCAAATGAAAAATTCCATCCATAGGTGGTATTTGGATCGTCTCCATTAGATTTCACAATTATGGCCTGTAATCCGGTATCCGCTCTTTTAGCCCATGCACTCAAGGTAAAATCGCTGTTTTTTAAATTTATTACATTACCCATATCGCAATGGGCACCTGATTTGTCCAGCCTTTGAGCAAATCCAATAATACCTGAAGCCCTGGAAATATTGCCGAATTTATGACCATGGTAACCATTGGGTGTGGCATCATAAACAGAATCTGTATTTTCTCCCAAATGCCAAACACCCTGAAAACCATCAGCGGTATCGAAAACCACCTGGCTGGTCTTTTGAAAAGTCGCTTCAGGATTTCCCCAATACATCGTGATTGACTGTTGAGCATTACCAAAGATGGTATCGATCTTTACCCAAATTTCAGCTTGACCACTGCTCTCATCCCAGCGTTCGATCTGAAAAGGTAAAATGGTTTTGTTTTTAGCGGAAAAAAGAAGATCTTTCCCTCCGGGCATCGCCTGAGAAAAATCAAAATTAGTTGTATTCAATCGGATAAGAAGAGGAAAATTGTAAATATCATCTTTAATATATACACCCGAAGAGGTAGTGTTAAGAACTATCTGACGGGAAAATTTCCACAGAGGTTTTTCAATAGTTATAGTAGTTTCAGGTTTTATCTCTAACTCATTTCTCAGAATATTTGATCTTACATTACCGGATCGGATCAGGATCAGCTCATTAAAAGAACCAGCCGGAATTTCACTAAGCATTATACTATCAATCTCTTTTTTAATTAAAGTGACAATATCGGTTCCGGGAATATAGATATAACTGCCGGAATCCAATTCACCCTCAGAATGGAATTGAACCAGAATTGAGCCATTTTTATCCAAACTAAAAGAAGGTATCTTGTTAATCGAGTCTTGTGGGACAGCTATATTCTTTAATATTGCACTAGTACCATGTTCCACATTGCGAGCCAAAACAGAATAGTTGCCCGACCTTATTTTTCTGAAACAAAAACAGCCTTCTTTATCGGTTGTATCTATAAAAATTGAGTTTTCAGAGGTATCTGACATAGGATTGTAATCATGTACAAGCAGTTTTACTATAGTATTAACGGCCGCAGTATTATCTTTGTTACGAATGGAACCAGCAACACCATTAGTGGTTTCTGTAGTGGCGCCTGCGGTATCGGGTGCATTACATACAGTAAGGAAGGATATCGAAAGAACTGCCATAATGAGGGCAACAGCAGATTTCATTGTTTACCACCATTTGTTTCGGTCAGGGGAAACAACTGAATGTTAAGCTGATAGGTTCTGTCCGGGTTTTTACATTCACCTACATAGGCAATTATTGAGCGGCGAAACTCGGTGATACGGTTGCGAATCTCCTCAAAGTTTTCGGAATTAATATTCATAGTAATTGTGGAAATATCGCGCAAAGAGCGAGCGTGTCTTTCAAGTGATTCCTGCGAAAGACGGATTGTTTGTTCCTGAAATGCCGTAATAGCCAGTGAGTGCCACTTTTCACCTGTAGTAACTGCATTATCGGTAAGATGATAACGGCCATTTTCATCGCAACTTATCAGATCCAGAGCTTTAAGCAGCTCAACCGAAGCTTTGGCTTCTTTTGCAGAGATGGGGGGTGAAAGCTGTTTTCCAAGAAGAGCATAATCACCTTTAAAATCAAAATATTCCAGTATAGAACGAACTACAGGATGATACCAGGTGCAGAAATATTCATATTGCCAGTCTTCCAGAAGTTTGCTATTAACATTTCTGATAGAAAGAAGTTTTTCGAAATGAAGTCTGCTTTCACGCTGCGTTTTAGCTTTGATAAAAAATACCAAAGTATGGAAATATTCTGCTTCAGCACCACTGAGGCCACAGAAGGAAATCACCCGGGGAACCGATTTTTCTGATAGATGCCGGTTTTTCAGTACCACTTTGAGCAGATAACTCGGATCTACACCTACTTTGTTTCCAAAATACCTGTAAGAGAAAAAGCTATGAGTAGCTTTACGTTCCTCATAAAAATCTTTGAGGTAGTCTCTGTAATCGAAATATTCAAAAATCGGTTTCATTTAAGTTGCTAGTGTTTTTATAATCCAAAAAACCGCAGTAGATTGACGCGAATAACACGTAATCTATTGCGTATAAAGTCATTCAGTCATTTCGTTCTTATCACCAGTAGATAAAACCTTCAAGGACTTCAAGCCTTTCTGCATCAATATCTTACGGTTCTTCATCGTCACCTACTGCGGTTTTTAGGATAATTCTCTTTTATTGGTAATATAGTCATTTTTATTAATTACAGGAAATTTTGGGATATAAAAATATAGGCACCTTTGTTTACTATGATCATTTTTAAACAAAAATATGCTATCCTCTTCTTATTATGGTTTGAATTGATTAAGTATGGAAATGGCTGAATTTTTACCAAAGCCACAAATCCCTATGCCGATGGCGAAGGTATTTAAAATGTAGTTTTGCTCAAAGCCAAACTTCAGTCCGAATTCAAATTGTAATCCCAGATGATCTGCAATTGCCAGCATCAAACCGGCTGAGAAGGGAAGTATAAATCTGGAATAATTGGAGTTAAATTCTGCACCAGGAGATATTATCAGATATGGATAAATATTATTTGAAACCCCGACATATCCCAATTCACCACTTAGTTCGAAAAAATTAAGGAAATTATCATTAGATGAGTAATCAATTCCATACCAATTGAACCTGGGCCCCAGGCAGAAATGATCTGCCAAAAAATAACGCACCGCAGAAGATAAATTTACCTGGTTTGTCCGGTGACTATTTCGATTTAGGTCTGCAAATTTATAGTTAATCCCTTCTGAAAGAAAACTGAATTCTCCGTTAACCCATATATTATCGGTTTTAGCATCAAAACAAAAAGATGTTACTGTTATAGTGATTAAAAAAAAGGAAACTTTTAAAAAAATGCTGTTCAAAATTACCTCAATTGGGTTATGTTTATCATAGTTTTAACAAAATATTAACAAATAACTTCCTTTATTAATCTACAGAGTGCTATGAAAGTAATCAATAAAATTCATATCTGGCTTTAAGGGAACCACTGGCTAAGCCAGTGGAGTCAGATGTCTGGTAAAGGCACTATCGTGAATTCTTGCTTTTGTGGCTTTGCTGCTTAATCAAGTTACTGTTTGTGGTGGTAAAAATAGACTTATGAGAATGATCACCATAGATCCTTATCGTTAAGAATTTTCTGGTTGCCGATTCTGGTTATATGGTTATCATGCCATTTCACTTTTAAATCCCCGGCACTGGATACTTTTCCGAAAAAATACTCAATTTTAAAGTCATTGATGCTTTTAATGTTATCGAAGAAATAATCAAAGCGGTATTTGCCGATGGAATCAATACGGCCGAATAAACAGGTAACAGTTTTTCCTCCAATCACCTGCTGACATCTGTATCCAATCGATGCCGCTATAGCCCGCTTAATTATGGAGTAGAGCTGCAGATATTTTACTGAAACGTCTTTCCCTGCCAGTTTTCTGTTTTCAATGTAGAGCCGAAGAATATTGTGAAGGGAAATAAAGCCAGGAAGGGTTTTTTGTCTTTGCAGATACTCTTTACGTTCAAAATAAGTGAGATTTCTGTAATTTTGGTTAAGAAGCGGTTTAACTAAATCTCTAATGTGGCCTATGGCAATTATCTTTTCTGAATCATAACAGATTTTCAAATCATCAATTTTAACCACCTTGTCAGCAGAGTATTCGATTATGGCGTCTCCGATGGAGATTACACGGTCTGATTCATAAGCAATCGAAACAGTGTCAATTTTAGTGACTAAACCATCTGAGGAATATTTAATTCTGTCATTACCATGTAAATCGATTCTATTAATTGTCCTTGTTGTGCTCAGTAACTTGCTGACGATTTGGTACAATGAAAGATATTTATTTACAGAATCACTTTGGCTTATGCAATTATTCAGATAAAGGTAAAGACACCATTGAATATCGCTGAGATACAGAATTACAGGCTGTCTGCGAAAAAATCTCTCCAGGTCCTGTTGTGGTACCGAATGAATAATCTGCATGGTTTTGTAAATTGGTGAATTAAGAAAAGATCTGTAGGAAGAAAGCATCCCTAACGAATCTATATTTGAGTCAAAATCTTTATCTGGGGAAAAATCTTTTTCAAGATTTTCGAAAATGGAAAACTTACTATTTAAAAAATTGGAATTGAGAGTCAGAGAAATCTCAATTTTTGCCAAAGAAGACTCGCTTAAGCAAAATAGAAGCAATGAAAAGAGAATCTTCTGGTTTCTTTTCATAACTTGTAATCTCCACCAGAGGTTGTAATAAAGAAGCAGCAAAAATCTTTCCGGAAGAATCGGATTGTATTGAATTGAAAGGAGTGAATTTAAAAAATATTGGTGCTACATTGTTTTAATCGCTTATATTATCTGTTTGGGATTGCTGCTTGGCATAATATAAGCCAACCAGCCTAATAGGATTAGTTCAATAATCCTGCTTCTGGGCCTTAAACCTTTGACTTTTTACTTATGAAGAAATGCATGCGTTCTGTTACAGTTAATGTTTTATCTGTCATTTTAATTAGTGTTTTTCCACTTTTCGCTTTAAGTCCGGTAGCCACCCATGGCACACTGAAAGTATCTCAGGGAAAAATTGTGGGCGCTAAAGACAATAAGCCGGTACAATTAGCTGGAATGAGTTTATTTTGGTCACTTTGGGAAGGGGAAAAGTTTTACAATAAAAAAGTGGTTAACTGGCTGGTACAGGACTGGAACATTACAGTCATTCGTGCTGCAATGGGTGTAGGGGTTAGTGGAGGAGGAGGCTATGATTCTGATAATGCCAATACCTCTAATGCTCATGTCAATCGAGTGAAAACTATCGTAGATGCTGCCATTGCCAATGGTATCTATGTAATTGTGGATTATCATGCCCACAATGCTAACATTAATATCAGCAAAGCCAAAGAATTTTTTTCTCAAATGGCCAGGGAGTATGGATCAAGTCCTAATGTGATCTGGGAAATCTGGAATGAACCGGATCTGGAGAATGGAAGCGGACCTGGTGGCATGGATACCTGGGGTGATATCAGAAATTATGCATCTGAAGTGATTCCGGTAATTCGCCAGCACAGTGATAATTTAATAGTGGTAGGAACCCCGAGCTGGTCTCAGGCAGTTGATTCAGCAGCACTTAATCCTATTTTGGATTCCAATGTGGCCTATACGCTCCATTTTTACGCCGGCACTCATAAAGACAGCCTTCGGGAAATCGCTCAAAGTGCAATAGATCTTGGTGCTCCTCTTTTTATTACTGAATTTGGACTGACTATCGCAGATGGGGGCAGTAATGGATTAATTGATACGGTTGAAACAAAAATCTGGCTGGACTGGGCCGATTCCAATGGAATCAGTTGGGTTAACTGGAGTATAGTTGACAAAAGGGAGGCTTCTGCTGCCCTGATTTCAGGTGCTTCAACAGAAGGCGGATGGGCAGAAGATGTTATCAGTGAATCAGGGAAATGGGTTAGAAATCGCCTTCGTGCCAGACCTGTTTACGAGTACGATGATATTATTCCAATAGATGGTAAATCACTTCCTGGCATAATAGAAGCCGAATCGTTTACTGCAAAAAGTGAAGAATTGAAACCGGAACAGACCTCAGATGCTGGCGCAGGAGAGAATCTGGCATATACCACTAATGGAGCCTGGGCTGAATATTCGGTCAATGTCAGGATTGCCGGTGAATATACTGCAAGATTGAGAGTTGCTGCAGATGCTGGTTTTGGTGGTACTATCAGTTTGAAATTTAAAGACAATAGTGTTGCTTGCTGGGATATCAGCAGCACTGGTGGATGGCAGAACTGGGTTACCACTGACAGTTGTCAGAAATTTTATCTTCCAAAAGGGGAAACAAAACTAAGGATTGAATGGAGTGGAACAGCTTCGAGTCTGGTAAACCTAAACTGGATTGAGTTCAAGCAGGTACAGAACCCTATTTCAATTAAAAACCGTATATATCATTCCAAAAAAGAAATATCGGATTTTCGCATTAAAAATGGAAACCTTACTTTTTATGCTTCCAAAGAACTTACTTCAATGACAGTTCTGTCGGTCTCCGGGAGAGTACTTTGTAATAGAATGGTAAAAAGTGGGATGAATGAGGTACCGCTGGGAAGAGGCTTGTATTTTTTAAGATTGAAAAAACGTAATGGTTTATGTGAAACATTTAAATTAATTGGAACCAGAGAATAGGATATATTGTCTGGAAAAAGGATGGTTTAACATGAAAACAGGGTTTAGAGTTGTTTTGCTGGTAGCAGCTTTTTTCTCCACTATTTTTGGAGGTGAACCGATGCTTGATATTAATAGTAATGCTCCTGATTTTTCTCTTTTGGCTCAGGATGGTTCTACGGTACGGCTTAGTGATTTTAGAGGAAAAAACAGTGTGGTACTGATTTTCTATCCTGGTGATGAAACTCCGGTGTGTACAAAACAGCTCTGTGAGATCAGGGATGATTATTCTTCTTTTTCAAATAAGGGTGCTGTTGTATTTGGTGTTAATCCTGGCTCGGAAAAATCGCATCAGAATTTTGTTCAAAAACATGATTTTCAATTCAAGCTTCTGATTGATAAGAATGGTGATGTCGCAAAAAATTACAAAGCCAAAGGCAGGTTAATGAATCAACGCACCGTTTATGTAATAAATCCTCAGGGAAAAGTAATCTATGCTCAGAGAGGAAAACCTCCGGTCTCAGATATACTTGCCAGCATTCCATCTGGGAATACAAATGAAGAAAAGCCTCAATCTGGAAATGCTGATTAATCGAATGCTGTACGTGTAAAGCTTTGACTTTTCAGTTTTTCTACAAAACCCTTTTCTTGGCCTATAATTTGTTATGTAAAAAAATCAAAACCTGGAATGATTTCACGGATAAATCTGTATTGAAAAACGGTTATGATAGGACCAGGATAATTTAACAGATGGGCGGTTTATGATACAGAAACTTGATTGGAGCAAGGGAAAGGTTTTCGCTTATGAAGCCAGTGGAAAAATTAGTAAGGAGGAGAATATTCAGATACTTTCTGAGATTAGAGATGCCATAAAGCAATACGGAAAGGTCCGTATATTTGTTCTTTTACCAAAACTAGCCTGGCCTGATCCGCGGGCTTTAGGTGTCCGTTTCTCTTTTATCAGAGAACATTTGTTCGATATTGAACGTTACGTAATTGTTTCAGATAATCCCTTTATTGCCTGGGTCTCCCTTTTATTAAGCATTATCCCAGGGTTTAACTATCGCCATTACAGTATTGATGATCAATTGCTGGCTAAAACCTGGATTGAAGCAAAGTATGTGTAAAAGCTGATCATAATTGGATAGCAAGATACTTTCGCCTGATCATGAAAGCTAGTGGCTGCTCTTTTTTATCGCGTCTACAAAACTTTTGTCATTGAGAAGATTATAAATTGCATTAATCAGAGTATTACTCATGCATTCTGAAACCCCATCCGATCCTCTGGGGATTACATAGAGCTCAGAGTGCCCCTCTATTGTTCCTTCCCACACTGTCAAACCATCTTTGATACAGGATAAACTCATGCTGATTTCTCCGCTCATGGTAATATCCTGTTGTACCGAAAACCTGGTCAGATCACCTTCAAAAGAAAAAGATTCATTTCTGGCTACAGTTTTGAGTCCCAGAAACTGAAATCCTTTAGCAAAGTTTTTAGAGCACCAGTTACTTATATCGGTCCTGGAAATAGCTGTAGTGGTTTGGCCATTAAGAATAATGGTGCCTATAGATTCTTTATTAGTTCTGGAGTCGCTTAAAGGTTTAACTCCAAAATTAACATTTTTGAAGATTGAAAGAGATTCGATTATGAAATCTTGGGTTAATACATTTGGGTTCCAGGAGATGGAAATGTTTCCATTTGATGCAGTGGAGGAGTTAGTGTTTTCAGTCACATCTATTTTTTTAGCAGTTGAGGAACAATTAATACAAACAAAAGCGGCTAATAAGCAAAGCATTGAAATACGCATCTTTTGACTCCAAATATTTAGGTAAGAACAAGAAAATAACATCTGGTTTAGAATTAAACCTAAAAACCGCAGTAGATTGACGCGAATAACACGTAATCTATTGCGCAT
>CAYYNL010000186.1:0-8462 GCA_964472925.1 uncultured Fibrobacter sp.
AGGCGAAAATATAAATGAAGCATACAAAAAAAGGAGCTTGGGCATGCTCCTTTTTTATGGCATAAACATTATCCGTTCCTGTTTTACGCCCTTTACTTTCCCAGAACCATCCAGGGCTGTTAACTGAAGAATATATGTTCCTGCAGCCAGATAATTTCCATTATGCGCATCCCATACAATGATATTCTCGCCAGGGTGCAGATTTTTGTCCATGTCTTTACGCCACACCCTTCGTCCAAGTTGATCATACACGGTCATTCTGACCCTGCTCACACCTGAATAAGGCAACATAAAGCGGATCTGGATTCTTCCCCGAAAAGGATTTGGATAAGCCTTAAGCAGGGAAAAACTAAATTTGGCAAAATTACTTTTCCAGTTTGTAATATAGTTATCATCTCCGGCAACCAGAAATCTGTACTCCCTCTGACCGGCTCCGATTAAAATGTTGTTATTCTGGTTATCGTAATTAGCAGCATCAGGATTGAAAATACAGACTTTATAGTTGGCAGGCATCGTACCCCAGTTCTCAAGTTCATAGTATACATTTTTGGATTTTGAATCAGAGTTATCAAAAACCAGGGGAAAACTAATACCATTATCATTTTTCTCATGTTCCACCACTATACCATGCACACTATTATTGTCTGAATCAAGCACTCCTACCCTGACTTTTGAAAAAGATGGAGATACTGGAAAACAATTCTTTTGTTTTCCTGGCGAGAAACCGCAATAGACAGGTGAAATTAGTTCTTCGTCGGTTCTGGGCTTAATTGTTATGTTCCACTTTTCTATATTACCTCTTTTTTCCAGTGAACCACCTTCTCTATCAGCTTTTCTAGTGGACATTTTTTCGGTTATCAAAGGTATTCTAAGTATTATGTCATTTTTACTGCTATTATGAATCGAGTAGCAGGAATCAGGGTTCAAAACCACACCTGTATAAATAAACTGTGGTATATTGGGATGATAAATGACACTGGTTTGATATCGTCCTTTATTATCTTTGCCCCATTTATAAAAACCAAGTGATTCAATTATCTGCTCCTGATTCTGAGCTGTTGAATCAAGTATATCCTGGATCACCACATTGAAATGTACTGGCAGGGAAAAATCAGTAAAACTTTCTGCAGTAAGTACTATGTCAGAAAATGTTTTTTTCAAAGGAAAAGTAACACCCTTCCCCAGATTAATTCCTTTGGTTTCCCGGGTTTTAACCCAGAAGATTCGCCCTGGTGCGAAATTGAACAGGTTCTTATTCTGTTCAGAGTATTCCACCCAGCCATTTGGTTTTGTCTGCTCAAGCCTGTTCCAGGTAAAAATTCTAAAATGAGTATTGTCATATTTCCACTGAGGTTCAGAGCTTATCTTTCCCAGGGCAACATGTGTCGATGGTGAATCCAGTACAGAATGAGATGAAACCGGATTCCATTGATCTTTAATAATTGTGGAATTATTAATTTCTACAAAAACCTGACGTGAGATATTAATCCATTTTGTATTTCTTTCATCCGTCACCACCAGCCAAGCAAAAACACTATTTTCCTGGGATACATAATTTGAATCTATAGTAGTTACTATGGTATCCTCATGCCATGAAGTCGTTTCGGAAGAAATCTCAAATAAAGAATCATCAGCCCTGTAAATAAGCAATTTTACCTTTGAATTAATAATGTTATCGTTGACCTTTATCATATCAACAACAGTTTTTTTCGGTGAAATAACCGATGCAGTATCACTCATGATCTTAACAACCGGTTCCTGAGTGTCGATCATCAACATGAACGGGAAACGCATCTGGTGTGGCCTGAAAGAGCTGGTTACGGATCTGCCCGATTCATCAAAACTGATTCTAGGAAGAACACGTATTGAATCGGTCAGTTCGTCATACTGATACATGAATACATCTTTGGCAGAGTAACCCTTAGGCAGGCTGTCATAAGTAAGGCTCATGCGAATTTCGGTTGATGGGTGGTTACGATAAAAATCGATGCCCATACTTACAGGAATCAACCCTGGTTTTAATTTTGAAAGATCAGGTCTGAAAACCAGCAACGTATCCTCATAAATAGCATCACTCCAATTATCACCTGGTTTAAGAACTACTTTATGATTGAAAAGCGAAACAGAGTCATTTTTCGATTTGAAATAGGCTATTTTCTGCCAACCCGGTAAAGGTATTCTTAAAGTCTTTTTTGACGCTATCTCCGGTTCAGCCCATCTGTAGCCCCCATCTTTTGCCTCATAACCCATCCATAAAGCAAAATAGTAGGTAGTGTCTACCATGAACTGCTGATCTATAGCTATATAAATCTCATCAGGCTTGTTCAATGTGGAATCGATCATCTTAAGACCTTTGGAGGGATTTCCTTTCTCGTCTGTAATGTCCCACCAGAAACCGGTTTTAAGTTTCGAACCGCTTATGCCTGCCGTATCTATATCCCAATTTATAATTATCCTGTTTGTTGAAGAATCAAAGCGGATATCGTTAATGGTAATGGTGTTTGGAAGAGCTCCAGGGTTCATTGTCCTTGCTGATGCACTGGATTGTTCAGTTACAAAAGACCAGTACTGCCCGCTTATATAAGTCTGCAAACCGAAATAGTATAAGGTATTCTCACTAAGGTTGTCTATCAATACCTCCTCACCATTGCGTGCATCCAGAATGATGTTGTCATATTCGGTTGTATCAAACCCCTGCTCAACAGGGATTGGTTTGCTACCATACCAAATCCTTACCTTTTCAATATTGTCTCCCTGCTCTTTGCTCCATCTCAGTTTTACCGAAGTAGATCGCAGGCTGTCTACGAATAACGAGCAGTTATTTACAGTTCTAGGAGTCCCTACACTCTGTTTTGTTTTGGCTGTGTCGCTGTAATTTCCAAGAATTCCTCTCCAACAGACATTAAAAGTAATGTTTTCTTCCGGTCCCGAAAACAAAGCATCCTCATAGCGTTTTGACCAGGTAGCTTCTGAAGAAGACCAGATTTTTTCCAGTGTATCTGCTTTAAGTGTATCACATTTAATCACTTCCTCATTCTTGCCAACAGAATACCACACAAATACATATTCCAGCGAATCTTTTTTCGTTTCAAGAGCTCTAAACCCGTCAACTGTTACATCAATTGTTCCTGATGACTTATAGTCAATTTTTACAAATTTCAGAGGATTGACCAGTTTCTCAGTGCTGCACATAAAAGTACTGGCGCCATTGACAGTTTTAAAAGGAGGTATAGTATCTGGGTTTTTCCAGAAAGGTGACGCTACGAAATAATAGGTAATACAATCTTTTCTGTTAACATTGATTATTTTTTCGAAAGTAGATGATCCACTGCCAAGTATTTCACTCATCGGAATTTTGATAAAATTAGGCGCACCTTCTATGGGATAATTCGGGTAAGCCCCCTCTGCATACCAGATACCGATTGCATCTACATAAGGTTGTTTTTCATCTGCAGTAGCAGGAAGGACATCAAACCTTTGCAAACTTATCAGTACATGATCTCTGTCCACCATCCTGACCTGCTTGATAAAGAGCGGATTAGGATCGTTACTGTCAATTATAACCAGTTCTGCAATATTACTGGTCACTGAATCAAATTCATTTTTTACCACACAATAGTAGGAACCATTTTTTTCCGCCTTCTCTATAACAAGCGAATCGTTATTGGTACCTACAGGTATGGGTCCGGACTCACCGCTTATATACCATTGATAAGTAAGAGAAGATCCCGATGCTTCAAGATAAAAAACCGCCCTTTTATCTTTAAGCACGGCAACTGATTCAGGATGTTTTTTTATCGAAGGTGCTTTGCCATTTACTGTCAATTTAGCGGCATTACTGGTATCGCGTCCTGCGATATTAACAGCTATGCATCGGTATTGCTTACCATTGAGCTGCTGCTGAGAGACCGATTCCAGAACCAGTATGCTGCCATTGGCAATGGAATCACCATTCTCTCCTATCCAGTAGTACCTATCAGCCCCCTGGGCAGAAGCAGAAAAAGAGACATTATCACCTTCTATTACTGTACTGTCTTTAGGGTGAATGGTGAATTGAGGCTTTTTAATAATCGTAAGCGTGCAAACCTCGCTTGTATCCTCACCATAACTGTTGGTTACCTCACAAAAGAATTCTACTATATCTTTGTCGGTCAGAGCAGTTATCTTAAGCACAGAAGAATCTTCGCCTGTCATGGCTTGACCGTTTTTATACCATTGATAGCTCAATGGTTCAGATCCATTTGCCTCGACTTTAAAGATAGCCTCAGTACCTTCTGCAACAGTAGTATCTTTAGGCTGTAAACTGATGGAAGGAGGACCACCAAGAAGAAGTGCCCAACAGCCAGCATCATATTTCCCTTTTGAAGTGCCTCGTATAGTACCACTGATATCCCGTTCCGAAGCATTAGTGGCTTCGCAAAATGCCCTTGCCTTGGAACTATCTGAGAGTTTCCAGTCAGAAGGTTTTGTTCTATTGCCATCTATAACAACAAAAAGAGAATCATCTCTGATAACAGAGCCTTCCATACTCCCAGTTAAATTGAAATTAGGAACGGTTTCTTTATTGTTGCTGAAAATTGAATTGGTAATCTTGATCCAATTCTGATTAAAGTTCTGTGAAATAGTAAAGATGGTATCGTTATTGCCAAAGGTACAGTGAGTAATATTAATTACAGGAGTTCCACTCCAGAATTCAAAACTTGCCACCCAACTATTGTCATAAAAAAGGCAATTCTCGAAAGTGATATTCGTTGAAATTCCACCTGCGAATCGGAAAAAAGGGTTACCTTTGATGTTACGAAATATGCAACTGTTAAAAAACCTGGTGTTGGCGTCACCATTTTCTTGTTGAAGGTTATATGTTGTAGCATTGTTACTTTCAAAAATAACTCGGGTAAAGGAAAGGTTTAATTTCTTGAAAAAACCATAGTTATCATAACTTCCGGTATGTATCAGGATTGGATACGTGTCAGGATTTTTTCCTTTATTAATAAAGGTAATAGTATCAACAGCATTAGGTGTCGGGTAATGGGAGTACAAATTAAATATCAACTGTGTTGTAGTTTCCGGGAAATAAAATGTGTCAGGCAGAGATGTAATATTCTTAAAAATGCTGTCCAGTTGGTTCCCCCCTTTATTCAGTTCGAAAGAAGATGCCCAACTCTCCAGAGCCATAAACAGGACCAAGAGACGGAAAATCTGTACCCTACCAGTAGAACGAAACTTAAGTACTCCTCCCATATTTTTACCCTCTAAGCGATTAACCAGCAAATAGCAAATAAAGTATTATTATATAATTATAACCTTGGGAAATATAATTCTATATATAAAATCCTTCAATTACGATTTTGTCAAACCGAAGGGATCCCTGAACAGTTTCTGATCTCCAAAATGGACCATAGCTTCATTGAAATCCTCAGGAAAAGGGGCTTCAATATGGACCCTCAAACCGGTAAACGGATGAACAAAAGACAGGTAACGGGCATGTAATGCCTGACGGGAAAAGGACTTAAATACTTTGGCAGCAAATGGACGGTCCAGAGGTGCAACCCGCATCAGCCTCTCCCTCCCTCCCCCATATAAGCTGTCTGCCAATATCGGAAAACCCTTTGAGCTACAATGAACCCTTATCTGATGTGTTCTACCTGTATGAAGTTTAAAATACATGGCAGAAATCCCAGCCTTATACTGCAACAACCAGTATTCGGTCAATGATTGTTTACCGCTTTTTGAACATATACGTTTCAATGGCTCCCTGTGGCTACGCTCCAGTGGAAGATCTATCCGGCCATGACTCTCAGATGGTTCCCCGAAACAGAATCCGACATAATGCTTTTCCACCAAGCGGTTAGCAAATGCTGAGGCCATAGCAGCATGCGCATTGTTGGTCTTGGCAACTATCATGACTCCGCTGGTTTCCTTATCCAACCGATGTACTATTCCGGGACGGTCAGAAGCAGCCCCTTCAGATAAAGTGCCTATCTGATATAGCAGAGCATTGACCAGTGTTCCATCATGAACTCCATTGCCAGGATGTACTACCAGTCCTGAAGGTTTGTTCACTGCCACCAGGTATTCATCTTCGTAAAGTATATCCAGAGGAATATTCTGCGGAGCCAGTTTAATGTCGCGTACCAGAGCAGATCTAATAACCTCTATACGATCACCCCTGGCTATAATATCCTTCTTACTGGCCTTCTGATTATTGCGTAACACCATTCCATCTGCTATTAGTTTCTGTATCTGTGATCGCGATACATCCACCAGTTTGCGAGCCAGAAATATATCCAGTCTTTCTGCTTTACATTCAGGTGATATTTCCAGTACAACAGATAAATCATTCGACATCTTCTGAGACACTTCTCTCTGTGATTAATGAGGACTTTTCAGAACCGGTTTGCTTAACATTTTTTATATCCTGCTGCCTTTTTTTCCGTTTTTCTTCTGTAATAAAGGTGATCATCAGAAGCACTACACCTGCAGTTACATAAATATCTGCAAAATTAAATATGGGCCAGTAGTGCCTTTCTGATATCCCTATACGGATAAAATCAATTACCCCCAGCTCAGGATGAATTATCCGGTCCAGTAAATTTCCAAATGCACCAGGGAAAATCAGCATGATCCCCCAATGAAGAGATATTTCGGTTTCCGGAATATTACGATAGTAAAGAATGAGCATGATTATTGCCAGAAAAGTAAATACAATGAAAAAATGGTTCACCGGAAAAGAAGCAATTATCGATTGTGGATTAAAACCAAATAGAGCCCCTTTGTTGTAAACCAGCAAAAGCTGCAGATAATCGCCAAAGATTTTTACCGGAGTAGCATAGTCCAGATTCGTATATGCCAGATGCTTTGTAAGCCAATCCAGGAAAAAACCTACTGTGGTAACAACAAACAGCAATAACCATTTTCTTCTCATCTTCTTTTCCAACAAGCCCTCCGTTCAATGCTGATGCAGCCCTTATTACGCAAATTATACTTCAATTATTATCTTACTTTGGAGTCCTATAAAATACTGAATTACGGCTTAATCGGAAATATATCTGTGCAAAAGTTATTTTAACTCAAATCTGACGGTTGTCACTGCAGTTCTTTAAGTGTATGGCAAAGCACAGTTTTTTACTTTATTGTATGACCTGAATTGCACAGAGCCCTTAAGGTAGCGGTCCAGAAGTCTTGTCCTCCCTCCATAGCGAACCTGAGATGAGGGGGAGCACTTTTTCGCGGGGACGGAGCAACGAAAGGCCATTATGTGCCATGTGATATAGCCGAAATACTTTTGGATGGATGAAAAGCAAAGGACACTATGAAAGTGCGATTTTTGCTTAAACCGGAAATACCTATCTAAACAGTTTTTCTTTAATCGAGTCAATTTACTGCGATTATAAGAAAGCTGGCGTTTCATTAACGCAAATAAAAAAACACTCTATATGGCAAAATGATTAAAAAAGTTTTAAATATAGTTCCATATATCAAAATTATTCGTTGCCCCAATGCTCTGATGGCTGGATTAACCACATTTTTAGGATTCTGGCTTTCAGATTCTTCACTTCCACTATCTTCGGTGTTTCTTTTGATTATTGCTACCATTTGTTCCACTGGTTTTGGCAACACTATTAACGATATTTATGATATCGATTCAGACCGTATAAATCATCCTGGAAGGCCCTTGCCCCAAGGCATTATTTCTGTCAGATCAGCCTGGATTTATTCTCTTCTGCTTTTAATATGCGCCATGGTTTGTTCATTCAGTGTTTCCAGTTTGCATGGATTTGCAACGGTTCTTCCTTTATTGCTTCTCATTATTTATGCTCTTTTTCTTAAAGCTACCCCCATTGCAGGAAATCTGTTAGTTGCTACACTGGTTGCTTACACTATCCTTTATGGCGCACTGGGAGCTGTTGGTTTTCCCAGACTCATTTTCCCGGCTTCTATGGCATTTCTTTTAAATTTTTCCCGTGAAATCATAAAAGATCTTCAGGATTCAAAAGGAGATCAAGACAGCGGAGTAATTACCTCAGCGATTCTTTCGATCAGGACACTCAAGACTATTATTTTTATCT
The DNA here is from genome assembly GCA_964472925.1 of uncultured Fibrobacter sp. Lineage (GTDB taxonomy): Bacteria > Fibrobacterota > Chitinivibrionia > Chitinivibrionales > Chitinispirillaceae > JAAYPC01. Next base: position 8,070 of record CAYYNL010000186.1, read on the forward strand.
GCAGTATGATCTGCCTCTCACTACTTTTCATCACCATCAGTATGAAACTTTTCGGCAATCTTTACACAATTATCGGTCTCAGTGCCATTTTGCCTCTTCATGTCTATCGCACGGTTCTTATTTATAGAAAAGGAATAGAGAAGAGGTTTGCGCAGATTTCCACATTGTTTAAACTGGAGATGTTAATAGGGCTTGTCGCTTTAGCAACTGATAAGATTTTTGCAGGTACTTTATGAGAAATGGGCATCTGCAACAGTGCAAATTGCAGATATTTTTATCGTGTTTCAGGCAGTGCTTTTTTGGCTGCAGGCATTCTGGAGTCAAGTATTACCGCCATAGGTAGCTTGATTGAGCGGCAAAGCCGCGAAAGCAAGAAGGCACGATAGTGCCTTT
>CAYYNL010000187.1:0-8425 GCA_964472925.1 uncultured Fibrobacter sp.
TGCATCAATATCTTACGGTTCTTCATCGTCACCTACTGCGGTTTTTAGGTTAAACGAAATCTATTTTTTCCGACTCTGTAATTATCGTTGACATAACAAGATTTTTATATCATAACAGATAACTTCAAAAGAGTATGAACAAAAAATGAATAGCCCTTGCGTATTAATCCACAATAACGGAAAGTGGCTTCTGTTTGAAAAGCCATTGTCGGTCATAGAGACCTCTGAAACTCACCTGGTAATGGATTCTCTTGAGGAACTTCAGAGAAATCTTGACCAGGGTTACTATGTAGCCGGATTTCTCACCTATGAAGCCTCGTCTGCATTCGAACCTGGAATACCGGTTTACAGTTCCAGTCTGCCTAAACTCTGGTTTGGCATATTCAATAAACCAAAGGAGATTATCTTATCTGAAAAACCAGATCGTCAGCTTCCTGCCCTTGACTGGACACCTCAGATTTCAGAAGAGGATTACCACCGTAATATCGCAAAAATAAAAGAATATATCGCCAGTGGTGATACATATCAGGTAAACTACACTTTTGATATGAGATCTGAATACAAAGGAGATCCTTTTGATTTCTTTTGTCACATTGTGCTGCACCATCCATCACCCTATGCGGCATTTATTGACACAGGATTTCATTCATTCTGCTCCTTTTCACCCGAGCTTTTTTTCTGTCAGAATGACCATACAATTACCTGCAAACCCATGAAAGGTACTGCACCACGGGGGGTAAGTTCAGCAGAAGATGACCTGATGTCATCACAACTTTTTAACTGTATTAAAAACCGGGCAGAAAATGTAATGATCGTGGATATGATACGCAATGATCTTGGCAGGATTTCAAGGACCGGTTCAGTGAAAGTATCAAAGCTTTTTGAAATAGAAAAATATGAGACCGTTTTTCAGATGACTTCTACAGTGCAGGCCCAGACTGACTGGTCTATCCCACAGGTTTTCAAGGCACTTTTCCCTTGCGCTTCGATAACCGGAGCTCCAAAGATCAGAACAAGTCAGATAATTCATGAACTGGAGAAAAGACCTCGAGGTATCTATTGCGGTTCTATCGGTTATGCTACTCCCGAGAAAAAGGCGGTTTTCAATGTGGCAATCCGTACTGCTACCATAGATTACAGCAATAACAGCATTATCTACAATGTAGGAAGCGGAATAGTGTGGGATTCTGACAGTAAAAATGAATTTCAGGAGTGCTTGTCTAAGGCAAAAGTAGTACAGGTTCAATTTTCTGATTTTCAATTGATCGAATCTTTACTGCACACAAAAGAGAAAGGGTATTTTCTTTTTGATTCACATATCAAACGCTGTATAAATTCCTGCCGTTATTTTGGCTTTAAAATTGATGAAAATTCTCTTGTTCAATTTCTGATGAAACTAAAGGAAACTCTGCCGGACTATCCGGTAAAAGTTCGTTGCCTTGTACATAAAAATGGGCATATCGAGTCTTCAATAGCACCGGTTATTTCGGCTCAAGAACCTGTTCCGCTTACAATAGCTCATTTACCGGTCAATTCTGACAATATTTACCTCTACCATAAGACTACCAGACGACAGTTTTTTGAGGAAGAACTACGGTCCTCTTCGGGTGGTATGGATGTAATTTTATGGAATGAAAACGGATACCTTACCGAAACGACTTCGGCAAATCTGGTCCTGTTAAAAAACGGCAGATATTTAACACCGGATGTGTCTTGCGGGTTATTGGCAGGGACTTTCAGAAACCATCTTCTGGAAAAGAAAATAATCGAAGAGGCAAGACTTAAGATAGAAGACCTTTTCGATAGTGATAAGATTTTCAGAATTAATTCTGTAAGAATGTGGCAGAGATGCGAAATTGTCAATGCAGATTCTGCGATCACAAAAACGCAGGAATTTCTATATCACAACACTGCTAAATAGGATTATGTAATTTTTCACCAGTTATGTTTATTGACCAAAAAGAAGTTTGGGATAAGGTGATTTTGATAAAAGGAATTGGATTGTAAAGGAATCCCCCCTTAATAAGGGGGGTTCCAACGGGGGAGATACAGGGAATTATTTCGAATGTATATATAATCCTTCAGATTTTTTAACAGAACCGTTTTTAGCTTGCTTAGTAATTATTCTGCCAGACAAATCGTGTAAAGGTGCAGATGATGAAAATGAACTGCTTTGCAAAGATAGAACCTTCCGGGGGGATTTCTTTGATACTTTATCCAGATGATTGCCTTTCAAATTTACTTTAGTGCCCTCTCCAATGAAACGGTACCAGTTAAGCCGATACGGTTCACCTGAACCTTTATACACAAGATAAAGGTCTTGCACGCCAGAACAGTTGGTGATATCACAAGAGAATGTTTTCCAGGTAGTCCATCCACCGGTTCCACTAATAGCACAAGTACCAATCAGTTTCCCGTTTTCACTTCCCAGCCTTAATTCTATAGAACCACCATTAGAAGCACTGGCTGCCCGTACTTCAAACTTTTTTGCTCCATCACCGAAATCAACACCCGATACATTGGTATAATCACCTTCAGAAAGATTTGTGAGCATAATCCCGCCTTCGCTGCAAACATCGGTTTTAATTCCTTTTTGACGGTCGATAGTTTCGGCCTGAACAGTATCGAAAGGATTAAGGTATTTTACCTGTGCTGGGCCTTCATTGGTGCATGTTACCTTCTTTATGGAACCATCAGTGTTATAAGTAAGCAAATCAACACTGACATTACGCTTATAAACCGCATCTGACAACCGACGGTCATGATAAAACAAATACCACTTGTTTTTATAATTGACTACTGAAGTGTGATTGTTATTGTATCGGTTAATATTCTGACCGTTAATTGCAGGGTTATCGAAAAGAGTACCTTTATAGGTAAAATTTTCCATGGGGTTTTTGCTTGTGAGGTAATCTATTTTAGAAGCTCCGGTAGTGGCGTATGAAAAGTAGTAGGTGTCCCCTTGCTTGTGCATAAAGGCGGCTTCAAAAGATTCTGGGGCATTGATGGTAACTGCGCTTCCGCTTACCGAAATCATATCACTATTCAGTTTAATAACCCGCAGATTTTTCCCGTTTTCTTTATCGCCTCCCCCGAAATAAAGATATGCCTGCCCGTCATCATCAATAAAAGCACATGGATCGAATAGCCAGGGAACATTACAGTTAGGCATATCCCTTGTTACAAGAGCATGTTTTAATGCATCCTGAAAAGGACCTTCGGGCTTATCGGCAACTGCAACACCGATTGAATTTCCTCCATCGGGGAAATAAAGATAAAACTTGCCATTTCTGTGAACGCATGATGGAGCGTATGCATTTGTTGCCCATGAGGCATCTCTGGGGACCTTGAATACTTCTCCGTGATCAGTCCAGTTAACCAGATCATCTGAAGAGATAAGTGTATAGTCAATAATATCATAATTTTCGTTGTTGTTGTCATCTCGTGAACAGTAAACATATACCCGGTCGTTATAGACCATTGCACTCGGATCAGCCGTGTATTTCTGCGATATGATAGGGTTATGTGCTACTGCGGAGGTAAAAAGTGAGCAGAATACAATTACATAACACCATAAGAGTATTTTTAATTTATTATGAAACATTTTCCCAACTCCGCTAATTTACAATATTTGATTCTTGCTGGTTAATTGTTCCTTAAATCTGAAATTGATCGGATTGGTAATAAATTAAGAAAAAGGGCAGGAAAAAAGTGAATAATTAAAATAGGCTTTTAAAAAAGTTTGGACAGAAATGTCCACAAAATGGTTGCTGATAGAGGTTTTTCAGGAGTTTAAAACGATCTGCTTCATAACAGTATTTACGCTTAATTTGGTGTTATGAGAGCAGATCGCATATTGAGAAAAAATAATGGTTTTTAAAATCTTACTATATTTTTGGTTGCAATTGCACCATTTAATGTAACTCTGACAATATAAAAACCAGAATTAATTGTTTTCAGGCTGTATTTGGCATTACCCTGACCTGTTTGAGAGAAAACTAAAGCACCAAAGGCATTAAATATTTTAAGAGTATGTCTGCCCTGAGATAAGATACTGATAGTTTCTGTATTGTTATTTCTACGGGAGTATTCGATGTGCAGGAAATTCGAAACAGGCGAAGTTGCCTTTGCAATTTTCGTTTCTTTACAGCAATCACCGGTGCTGCAATAAGTAGCCAACGGATCGAATTTTGGACTTTGCGGATCTAAACAACCCTCTTTGTTTGCTGCCAGTGCTTTTTTGAAAAATTCCAGACTACCATTAAAATCAGGAGTATGGCCTCCGCCCTGCCTGGAAGTAAACCCCATCTCCTTTTGATTTCCACTGGCAGTAAGTGCATTGTATAATAATACTGACTGGCAAAATGGTACAAGATTATCGGAAGTGCCGTGTACAAGGTGAATTGGTGGATCATCTCTGGAGACAAATGTGATGGGGTTGGCGAGTGTGGCTTTTTCTTTATGTTGCTGAATAGGTCCACCAATCATTCCAGATTCTGGTGAACCTGCATCGTTGTGTCGGATAATTGATCCACCACAACTGTCCATCGAAAGAAATTGTGTGGGAGCAGCGGCAGCCCAGGCAGCCTGCACACGGCTACTGAATTCAAGGTTCCCTCCCAAAGTTCCCTCAAGATCCATGGTGATATTACCTACTGTATATTCAGAGATATCACCAGTGGTTGCCAGGATAACAGTATTCCATGCACCGGATGAAAAACCTATGACCCCTATGAAATTTGGATCCAATTTATATTTTGCAGCATTTGCCCGCAGAAAACGGACAGTGGCTTTAAGCTCATGAAGTTGGGTTGGGTAGGTGACTACACCATTGCCACTGAGATTGGGGGCTACAATGATAAATCCAGCACTGTTGTATGAGCTTGACAATCCGCCATCACTTTTTGAATTACCGTTACTGAAAGCCATACCCGGATAATGTATTACAGCAGGAAAAGGTCCTCTGCCATCTGGAATAAATATGTCTAGTAAGTGTTGAGTATTACCATCGCCTATGTAATCGATGTTTTTAATCGTTTCGGCAAATAGATAACTGCTTGATAGAAAAAGACAGAAAGATAGAAAAAAAGAATATTTGATCATATTAAGTTCCTTTTCAAAAAATAGGCTTTTGATATAAATTGTAAATAACAACTAAAACAATTCTGAGATTGATAAGGAAAACAGTTCTTTTGAGTGATGGTGAATTTTCAGATAAAAAGGGCTGACCAATGCATTTGCATGTAAGTTATGCACCTTTTCCTCAGGCTGCCGCTTCCCTCCTCGCACGATGTAATCGGTAGCCTTAAAAGTGATTTAAATCAGCCCTTATAAATATCTGTTAAAACATTTTTCCCGAATTATTTAAATTTCACTAAACGATCATCCCTCCTTTGGTTCATGTAACACAACTTTACCCAGTCAGCATTTCTGGCTACACTGGAGATTTGGACTTCATCTATCATACCCTTGAAATAACAGTATCCGAAATTTATGGGGAAGGTAGCCTCGGTCATAAACCGCCCGATTGTAAGGTCATCTGTAGTATCTCTGTCCAGGTTATCTACAGTATGAGTATATTCTGTGATAGTAGAACTAACCAGTTCACCATTACAGAAGAGATATTGCAAATCACCCTGCCTGACACCAGTGAGAAGGACCCACATTTTCTCTTTTGCCTGGAAGTTTGACATACGCCAGTGTTTCTCCTGACTGAAAGTTGAAAATTCCCACTTAGCAAGAGAAGCTGGGAGAAAAGAAAGCTGTAAAAAGTACTGTTTAAACCCTTTTGCTACGATTGTGTGGTGATTCTGATCAATAGTATCTGCATAAACCCATGCAGAAACCGTGTAATCTCCATTTTCAGGGTAATTGAGTTTACCACTTCTGGTACCTGGCATAATAATAAAACTGGAATCGCCATTGAATAATCGTGCATTTCCCACAGCTCCATTAACTGAAGAAACCGGCATATGATAAGCTATTCCATCAAAATGATTTGACGTGGCATCCAGCGCAGGTTCATTTCCGTTTTCCTCCAGATGCCACATGCCATCAAATCCGGCAGCAGTATCAAAAACTGCACCGCTATTGGAAAATGAAGGAGAATCGGTTTTCCCCCAAAACATATTTATGGACTGTGTACTGTCATTTCCATAGATTGTATCAACCTTTACCCATATCTCAGCTGTCTTTCCGGTTGTATTCCATCGTGCTATTTCAAAAGGCAAAAACTTATCATTTTTGTTTGTGAAATAAAGATTGCTGCCATCCGGATTTGCCTGAGTAAAATCGAAGTTAGTGCTGTTTAAACGAATGAGAACAGGGAAACCGTAAAGATTACTATTAACCGATGCACCAGAAGCAGATGTATTGAGGACAATCTGTCGATACTGGACAGATGAAATATCTCCTACCAGTGTGGTTTCAGACGGCTCTACCTTAATTGTATACTGAATAACTTTTCTCTCAGTACTGTTTTCAGTGGCATAGTATAGAACTGGTAACGTTGCAGAAGGAACCGAATCAATTGTAATGATTCCTGCTGTATCAGTTAGCCGCTTGCAAATGGAGGTGCCTGGAACAAACAAAATCCCTTTACTGTTAATCGCTTTTTCAGGAAGAATAACCCTGAGTACTCCTGGTGCTCTGAGAGTATCAGCAGAAAGTGTACAAATACTGTCCTTTAAGGCAATGATATCAAACTTAATTAACCGGTTTCCATTTGAAATCCCCTTGGCTTCAATTGTATACCTGCCAGAAGCGGAAGTCTCTAAGTAATAGATGCCTGTAGAGTCAGTAATAAATACAGATGATGGTTTTAAAGAAGGGTGGGTTAATGGGTTGTAATCAGCCTTTATTAATTGTACAAATACGTTTGAAACTGGAATGCCTTCTGGGTCGACAATGGTTCCGGTTATTACCGGGTTTCCTCCCCTAGAGCCTCCACCATCGGATACCGCAGGGTTGGAACATGTACACATAAGAGTAACAACCACCTGTACAATCCATCGAATGATAGATCTATAAAGATCAGCAGTCTTTGCCCTGTTCATGATGTCCTTTCATTCGTGTCAATGGAAACATCTGCAGGTTTATCTGATAAACCTCTTGGGATATTTCATTTTCGGATGCAGCCATATTAAGTAGTTCATCTGTAAAACTGCGGATCCGTTCTTTCATTCTTGCAAGAGTCGTTCTGCTTGCGCTTATTGTCAATCCCTGAAACTCCCGATACTCTTTTGGACAATTCTCCAGTGCTTCTGCTGCCCGTTTCAGCATGGATAGATGATAATTTTTAAGTGCTACCGATTGAATTTCATATTCGGAAGAGATAACTTTGTCGGTTGCTTTCCAGAGGCCTTCCTGATCCTGATAAATAAGTCCAAGATTTTTAAGCAGATCAATAGATTTTTTTATATTAGCAATACTTATAGCAGGAACAATGCATTTTGCAATTGCTTCCGGATCACATCCCAGTCCGGCATGTGTAATAAGTTCTCTGACCACAGAATGATACCATTTTGAGAAATATTCGTATTGCTGGATGTCCAAAAATTTGACATTGGATCTGCCACGAAGTCGAACCATCTCACCGAAAAAACGGTTTTTTTCATTGTTTGTAGTTGAATTATTAAATCCAACAAGGGATTGGAAATATGCAGTCTCTTTAGGAGTGAGTTTCATTGCAACTGCATATTTTTCCATGGTGCTGAATGTAAGGTTCTGACGTTTGGATAAAATATCCTTTAGAGTGCTTACTGACACACCGGCTTTCATGGCAAATGAGCGATGAGAGAAGCCTCGGGAGGTTTTCTTCTGATGATTAAAATAATCGCTTAGAAAAAAACGATAATCGACATATTCGAAAATCGAGATTGGGCTTTTATTCCTCATATATTTCCTTTACAGCTCTTTTCTTGCTCTAATATAAGAAAAAAAATGAGGCGAGGTAATAAAAATATTTGAGATTCCGAACAAAATAATTGATAAAGTATTGATAATTCAGGTGATAATGATTATTATAATTTTTTAAATGAATTATTATCCGAACACTGTATCAGGTTTTTTCGCTTCAGAAGTAAGTAGGGAAGAACCTACTGTGAGATTATAGGTGGAACCAGATTTTGTTGGATACTATTCTGCTATATTTTTAGTATATTTTCATTATCAGAAAAAGGGCTGACCAATACGTTTGTATTCGGTTATGCTAATTTTTCCTCAGGCTGCCGGTTCCCTCCTCGCACGATGTCAACCGGTAGCCTTCTTTTATTAATTTGGTGTTCTTTGTCAATTACTTAAAATATATAAAACATGATTTGATATTAAATTCCACTATCATTCCATATTAACAAAGTAATATTAAGTAAGTGCCTAAATTTGCTCAATTTAGCCACTTTTTAACATTTTTTTGTTTCAACGATTT
>CAYYNL010000188.1:0-8408 GCA_964472925.1 uncultured Fibrobacter sp.
TACAGGGAATCTTTACCGGAAGACTTCTCACCGATTTATTGGCAGGAACTACAGGGATAGTAACAGTTTCCTGGATGTTAAAAGAGCAGATGAAATTATCGGTGGTTAACGGAAAATAACAGATTTCTCCTTTGTCCCGATACACAAACCGGACACTATATTTCGTATTTCGTATTTCGTATTTAGTATTTCGTTTCTCGTATTTCTTTTTCCTGTATTTTGATTCCGTATACGTATTCCCTATCCCGCACATATTCCATTTCTATATTCCGAATCCGAATCCTTCCAACCACACAGGGTTTTACCCTGTGTTAGGGCGCTCCTTCAGGGCCAGGGGGTATGGAAGAAACACAGGCATATTCATTGCTAATGAAGTTTATTCTACCGACACATCCTTGTTTTGGTAATATTGTTTTCCATAGAAACAGGATTTGGAAACATGAACCCTGAAAACACATACTCCTCCATGTTAGCGCAGGCAAAAGAACGTTCCCAAATTTCCAGATATGAAAAAGGAATAGTCATTATTATCGGATCGGCTACCTGTGAAAATGCTGCTGGGGCACCGCTTTTGGAGAAAACATTTGATAAGCTTATAGCAGAAAGCAATAGAAACGATATTTTCTTGAAAAAACGTGGATGTACCGGTCGCTGCAGCCAGGAACCCATTGTAACTGTGAAAGAAAAAGGTAAACTGCCCTTAAGCTATGCACATGTAACAGAACCACTCTGCAGAGAAATATTTCAGTCTCATATCTTAGCTGGTCAACCTGTAAAACATTTGCTTCTTGATCCTGAGATTTGCACAATGAAACATCAGTTCATTTTCTGCGAAGCCGATAAATGCGGTTACAAACGCGCAAAAGTTATCCGTGATCAATTTGAAAGAGAACTTCAGCTCCAATCTATCTCTGCTGACATGGTGGGAGTCAGTGAGGCAAACTGTTTCGGATTATGCACATCGGATGATCTGAAACACGTTTCACATGTTCTGGTCAGGCCCGGTAACCTTATATACAGAATAAGAGATGAAAACGATATCAAAGAGATAATTCACCACCATATCGGCAAAAATGAAATTGTCAATAGACTCCTTGCTGAAGGTAAACCTGTTGATAAGAACTTTTTCGAACTTTACGGCGATGTCTCTTTTTTCCAGCATCAGACCAGAGTAGCATTACGTAATTGTGGTGTTATTGACCCGGAAAGCCTTGACGATTATTTACTTCATAACGGGTTTCATGCACTTGCATCGGTATTACAAAAGAACGATCCTTCATGGCCTATAAAAGAAATATCAGACGCAAATCTGCGGGGACGGGGCGGAGCAGGTTTCCCTACAGGATTAAAATGGAAAAATGTTGCTGACAGCCCGGAAAAGATTAGATACATCATTTGCAATGCTGACGAAGGAGATCCAGGAGCATTTATGGATCGTGATATGCTGGAGAGTGATCCATTTTCTATCATAGAAGGAATGACTATCGCAGCGTTTTCGATCGGTGCCACACAGGGCTTTTTCTATATCCGCTCCGAATATCCCCTGGCAATAAAAAGAGTGGATAATGCGCTTGAACTCTGTAGAAAGAACGGTTTACTTGGAAGTGCAATCCTGGGATCCGCCTTCTCCTTTGATATTGAAGTCCGATTGGGTGCCGGTGCATTCGTTTGCGGAGAAGAAACAGCACTGATTGCATCAATCGAAGGAAATCGGGGATGGCCACGCATCCGTCCACCCTATCCTGCACAGTCGGGTCTGTGGGGTAAACCAACTATAATAAACAATGTAGAATCATTGGCTAATATACCTGCAATTATCAATTATGGCGCCCACTGGTTTTCCCGGATAGGAAGCAGTAAAAGCGGAGGAACCAAAGTTTTTGCACTTTCCGGAGCTGTCAAAAACACCGGTCTGGTAGAGGTACCCATGGGAAGTACACTGAAAAAAATTATTTATGATGTAGGTGGTGGCATTCCAGATAATAAAAAGTTCAAGGCAGTACTTACCGGCGGACCTGCTGGTGGATGTATTCCTTCGGAAGAACTGGAAATACCAGTAGACTTTGACACACTTCGTAATATCGGTTCCATTATGGGTTCTGGCGGTATGATTGTCATGGATGAAAGCAAGAGCATGGTTGACACCGCTAAATTCTTCATGTCGTTCAGCCAGGATGAATCATGTGGAAAGTGCACCCCCTGCCGTGAAGGAACAAAACGGATTCTGGAGATACTGGAGCGGATCGTTGAAGGTAAAGGTGTTCACGAAGATATTGACAAACTTCAAAGGCTATGTATTCTTCTCAGAAAAGCTTCACTGTGCGGCCTGGGAAGAGCTGCGCCAAATCCGGTTCTGAGTACGTTAAAATATTTTAAAAATGAATATTTAATAGCTACTCAGGTATCTGATGGTAAAAAAATAACCTGATAATACTAAATCAGAAATAATTGGAATCAATATTGCAGACATTCAGGGTTCTATTTCATTTATTTCGATATTCTTTCCGAATCTTTTGGCTTTGCTATTTTTTTCTGAGTTTCGTATGAAAAAAAACGGGAGGTAGCTTATAAACAACGAAATAAATATAACTATCGATGGTCATCAGATGACTGTTGCACAGGGCACCACTATTATGCAGGCAGCAGAGTCGATCGGAATTCATATTCCGCACCTGTGTTATCATCCTTGGTTAAGTACAGCCGGGAGTTGCCGGGTCTGTATTGTAGAAATTGATGACATGGATTATTACATGCCGGCATGCTCTGTTACAGTATGGGAAAAAATGGTTGTGAAGACCAATTCACCAGAGATTCGTCAGGCCCGAAGAGACATTGTTGAGCTTCTTATTGATAACCATCCAAAAGATTGTCAAACATGTGAAAGAGATGGCCGTTGCGAATTGCAAAACCTTGCTTATTCGATGGGAGTAAGGGAAAGGCTCTTTGCAGGTGAACGGAAACGCAGACCTGTTGATTCCAGAAGTATCTCTGTTGTACGGGACCCTGAAAAGTGCGTTCTTTGCGGAAGATGTGTCAGGGTCTGTTCTGAAGTTCAGGGAGTGTATAATCTCAGTCAACATTACCGTGGATTCACCACTATTGTAACTCCTGCGCATGAACGTGGAATGGATCAATCGGTTTGTATCCAGTGTGGCCAATGCTCAAATGTGTGCCCAACCGCTGCTTTCATTGAGAAAAGCAATGTAAACGAGGTGTTCCAGGCTCTCGCAGATCCGACCAAACATGTTATAGTGCAAACCGCTCCATCGATTCGCGCAGCAATTGGTGAAGGATTCGGCATGACTCCTGGGATTGCGGTTACTGGCAAAATGATCGCTGCTCTTCATCTGCTTGGGTTTAAGAAAGTGTTTGACACCGATCTGGGAGCAGACATGACTATTACTGAGGAATCCCAGGAACTCATCGATCGACTCCACAATAATGGCCCCTTGCCAATTTTTACCTCCTGTTCTCCTGGATGGATCAATTTTCTTGAGAAGTTTTATCCGTCACTTATTCCCTACGCCTCCACCTGCCTTTCACCTATGATGATGCTGTCTGTGCTAAGTAAAACCTACTACGCACAAATGGCACATCTTGACCCAAAAGACATTTTCATGGTAGCAATTATGCCCTGTACTGCAAAAAAATTTGAGGCCGCCCGTCCTGAGCATACCGGTCCGGATGGCACTCCTTTTACAGATGCTGTTCTTACCACCAGGGAAATCATCTGGATGATAAAATCTTATGGAATAGATTTCAAACATCTGCCCGATGAGCAATTCGATGAACCACTGGGAATCTCCAGTGGGGCAGGTGATATTTTTGGAATTACCGGTGGAGTAATGGAAGCTACACTCAGAACCGCTGCTGTTAAACTTGGTAACAATACTGTCAACAGACTTGAATTCAGTGAAGTCCGCTCTGTTAAGGGACTTCATCGGGCAGCAGTCAAAATCGATGGAAAAATACTGAATGTTGCTGTTGCTAATGGCTTGGCAAATGCTAAAAAGATACTTAACGATATTGAAAACGGCATTAATGAATATCACATAGTGGAAATAATGGCATGCCCGGGTGGATGCAGCGGAGGCGGTGGACAGCCATACGTATTAAACGATGCCGGAACAACAGTACTTGATATGGAGATGTTATGGACCCGCGGAAAAGCTTTATATTCCATAGATTATTCCAAAAGCGTAAGAAGGTCTCATGAAAACCCAACTGTGATCAGAATTTACAAAGAATTTCTTGGTGATATTGGAGGTAAACGTGCTCACCAGCTTCTCCACACCAATTATCATTCACGCTTACCAAGGGGGATAAGATGAGCGAAGGTTCAACTGACAATTGGGCTGTGGTCAAAGCTGACAGTGAAGCAGCATTACCTCACAGCGTAGTAGAGCATATCAGGAAAGTAACACTTCTGCCACACAGCGAAAGTCATCTCATTGATACACTTCACAAGCTGCAGGAATCGATGGGTTATCTAGGTACTGCCCAACTTGATGCTGTAGCCCAGCTGATGCATATACCCTCAGCAAAAGTAGTGGGTGTTGCCAGTTTCTATCATTTCTTCAGATTGAAAAAAACAGGACGCTTTATCATAAGCGTATGCATGGGGACAGCCTGTTATATGAAAGGTGCAACTGCGGTGGCCGATGCATTCAGAAGTTTTCTGGGCATAGATATCGGTGAGTCAACAGCAGATGGAATGTTTACACTGGTAAGAACTCGCTGTCTTGGAGTATGCAGCCTGGCACCGGTGGCAATGATTAATGATGAGGTACAGGCGCACCTCGAACCAGAAATCATTCCACAAATTATAGACAGATACCGACAGAAAACAAAAGGCAGCCTCTGAATATAAACAGGCAGAACCCTTAATTCTAAAAACCGCAGTAGATTGACGCGAATAACACGTAATCTATTGCGCATAAAGGCATTCAGTCCTTTCGGTCTTATCACCGGTAGATAAAACCTTCAAGCCTTTCTGCATCAATATCTTACAGTTCTTCATCGTCACCTACTGCGGTCTTTAGGTTGATATTTTCAGAGTCCACCCTAAAAGTAGTTTGTTTCAACCTGAATAAAACGTTTAATTTACTCTTCGCAGTGGTTTGCTACGGAGAACAGGCGGACTATGTTTAAAAAGCCAGATTAAGCCTGGTCAGGTAATGAACTTTTTCACCTTTTTTATTAATAGCATCTATTACCATTATCATTATTTGATTCGAGTGCTTTACCTTAAAAACAGCATTGCCGTTAATGTCGATAGCGCATTTCTGTATCACTCTACCACTAAGATCATTGAGAGTAACCGTACCCCTCAAGTTTGATGGCATACTTATGAACACACCATCCTTTTTGGCACTTATTAAAGGAAGAAAACTGTTTTGCTTTACCACTGCAGGTCTTTTAACATTGCTTGACCCGTTCCCGAGAATCGATTCAAGTGCACCTGAAATGAAAACCAGTGGTGCATTCCAGTTAATAGCCACTTCATTTGAAGCATAGCTTCCCTGGTCATCAACAAATGAAAGTGCTGGAAGCTCAGATGGATACTCCGGGCAAACACCGCAATTTTTAGTGTCCTCCTGATTGGGATTTGGCCCCCCGACCAGAAAGCCTGGAACCGGGTCTGAGACATCATCTGCGCCTGAAGGACGATGGTGAGGATTCATGACTTTTTTAGTTCCCATACCGGTCACATAACAGTATCCGGTAGGATTCTTTCCCAGAAGATAATCTAAAGTAGCTGTTGCAGCATTTATATATTCGTTTTTTGGTTCTATTTTACTGGCAATAATAAGTGCCATTGCCTGATTGGCAGCAACAGAATTACTGGCCCAATAAAAATCGTCAGATGTCATTGATACTCTGTAAGGATTATTCTGGTATTTGATCAAAAGAGAATCTGCCAGTTTTGTGATATCAGATTTAACCGTGTCTTTTGAAACCACATTGGTAAGGCTATCCTGAGTTAATACAAGTGTGTAGAGTCCCAAAGTGTTAACAGTATTCCATCCTGGAATTCCATAGCCTTTCGATGGTTTGTTCTTTTGAGCTATAGTAAAAAAGGTATCGATCCTGGTAGCCACATAGAGTTCAATTGCTGCCCAATGAAATTCATCCTTAAAAGATCTGTCACCATATTCGCCGGTAGAAATTTCTGAGGGATTTCTGAAAACAACCGTATCATTTTTTCTGGCCCACTCCCATGCTTTCATCGATGCCTTGAGACAACTGTCTGCCAGCCCCGGGATTTCACTTTCAAATTTGCGAAGAATTCTTGAAGCCTGTGCAGTAACTGCAGCGAAATCCAGTGTGGCTGCAGTGCCTTTCTTAAATATATACCTGGTTTCAGTGTCCTCATCAGGCATAATAAAGTCACAAAATTGAGCTGTAGTGAGTTTATGATAAACCCCTCCATCATCGGGATCCTGCATGGTGAGCATCCAACGAAGATTCCATAAGATCTCATCGATTATATCTGGGAGGTTATTGGATGATTCTGGGATATTGAGTTTGAGAGTGTCATAAAGCTCAGGAAATGCCTGATATGCCGCAAAAAGAGTATAAGTTGTAATACCCGAATTTACAATATATTTACCATAATCACCTGCATCGTACCAGCCCATTGGTGAGGAAATTATGGTACCTGCAGGGCGGTTGGCCGATTGAGCCGAAGAGTGAATTTCAACCTCATTATCAGGATGTCCCATTGGGCGAGCCCATTTATCTCCATAAAGAGGCTCAATTTCCATAGATGCCCTATTAAAATAGAAGGCTTTTATAGAAGCTTTAGATAACTCCAGATGAACATGGGGTTTTATATAAAAAGAACATGTGCTCAGATCCTTACCGACACTGATTTTATACTGGCCTTCTGTATTAAAGTCCGAAAAATCTGCAATCATGGTGTTTTCATTGGAGGCATCCCAGTGTCCGCCTTGGGCAAGTTTTCCTTTAAATACTACCTTGTTGCCATCAACACCCACTACGGAGAAGGAGTCGAGGGTAGCGCCAACAACTATGGCGATTTTTTTATGCTGTGGATAATAACCTAATTGATTTACATGAATAATAGCTCCACAGGGAGAAGAAATTATGAAGATTAGAAAAGCTAATACACTGTAACTTAAACGATTATACATGATACACCACTTTCTTTTTAAATTTTCACCCTAATAAATTACCTACTTAGTGTTTATTGTGCTTAAAAAGACTGTTTAATTATAACAATTATTTATTTAAGTTTTATAGGTCTGGTTTTGAGACCATTTACCATTACCCATTTAAAAACGAATTTGAGGCTATGGTAATTATCAAAAAGGGAAAAGCCGCTTGTTTATCCAATGGCGACACTATTGTGCCCCAATCAAAATGACCGGTTCGTCCGCATCAATTATCTTAATCTTGATCTTACGATTCTTTGACATGCCTCGCTTCAATCCCTTTGTTTAAAGGCCCAGAAGTTTTTCGACCATATCTGAGGTGAATCGCATATAATCCATTATAGGTTAGCGGTTCAGAAGTTTTTAAGAGCATATCCACATAATATTTCTATTTCAAAGAAGGAATCAATTAAATGATCAAGAATCTCAGTCTTAATAAAATCCTTTTTATTTTTACTGGTATTATTACATTAATTGCTGCCGTAATGGGCATTCTAAAACCAGAGATGTATAATCCTGTGGTAAGTGCCCGGATGATACCGGCTATTTTTACACAGGATTTGGTTTCGGTATTAGCTGCACTTGTATTAATTGTTTTAGCAATTTTGCTTCACCAAAATGATTTCCGAAAATTGATTATTGTTCATGGCATACTTGGTTTTTTCTTTTACGCATACGGAATATATTCAATCGAGCAGGTATATACTTCATTATACCCACTTTATCTCACTATTCTGGCTTGCAGTTTTTATGTTTTGATTTTCAGTATCTCAAATGTTGATAAAAGCACAGTTAAAAAACTTGACATCTCTCCAATTATTCGTTACATAGCAGCAGGATACGGTATATTTGTTGCCGTTATGTTCAATTTTATTTGGTTAAGTCAACTTATTCCACTCTTGCAATCAGGTGAACGTATTGAATACACCTTTTCCGTTTATATCATCGATTTGGCATTTGTCATGCCGGCCTTTATTATATCAGCATCTCTGGCAATCCGGAAGGAAGCATTAGGTTTAACAGGTCTTCCAGCTCTTTTTATTTTGGGTGTAGGTATCCTTAGCCCTTTAGCATTGGCTGAAGCACTAAAACCTGTTCGTTATAATATTCCTTTAAATTCTGGTGATTTTTGGCTCTATAGTATTCTTTCTTTGAGTTTTCTGTTTTTTTCAGCAATCTATTTAGTTTCTGTTCAAAATTGGTCGATTTCCACAAAAGTGTCTTTACATA
>CAYYNL010000189.1:0-8320 GCA_964472925.1 uncultured Fibrobacter sp.
GGCGCGTCTCAGAGTCGCGTCGGCACATCTTAGAGTCGCGTCGGAGCATCTCAGAATCACGTCGGCGTATCTTAGAGTCACGTCGGCGCATCTTGGAGTCTTGTTGCCGTATTATCTATAGAGTCTCGCTATCAAAATTCGGAGCTGCGTTAGGTAAGACGATCTAGCAGAAACGAACTGAATTCCGGAATTCAGATTTGTGATATCTCTTCTTATTAAACTGAATAGTCAGCCAATTTGTAGCATCATTTAATAAAATATGGTTAAGAATTATTTTCCGTATTCTGATAAATCGATTGGACATGAATTCTTAACCTAAAAACCGCAGCAGGTGACGATGAAGAACCGTAAGATATTGATGCAGAAAGGGTCGAAGTCCTTGAAGGTTTTATCTACTGGTGATAAGACCGAAAGGACTGAAAGCCTTTATGAGCAATAGATTACGTGTTATCCGCGTCAATCTACTGCGGTTTTTAGGTTTAAGTCTCAAACCTTTTTCAATTGGAAAAAGCTGCAAATGAAAATATTAAATCTAAAAAGGTTATTAAGATTACCCAATCTGCTTATAATAATCACATTTTTAAATGGTGCTCTCTTTTCCGGTTTGACACTCATCTCTGGAGTTGAGTATAGTAAACAATTGATTCTTCCCCTGTATTTTTTCATTATTGCTCCGGTACTGCTTCTATTCGAGGTTATACTGGGAGAACATGACAGGGAAGGCAAACTTTCACACAGGCAGTTTTCTGCGGGAACCATTTTTTTTCTTATCTCACTGGCCATTTCTGTTCTGGTCTTGTTAATTCCAGATTTGTTCAGATACTCGCAGAGTGACAATGTTATATTCTGTACATCTTATATTTCTACTGTTATACTTGCGGTCCATATTACTTCACTTGTGTATGCTCTTTATCTTCTGGAAAATATCTATCGTTTTGCCCTGCTTTACCAAAGACGAATTGGCTGGGTCAGTTTTTTCGGTTTCCTGGTATTTGTTTGTCATCAGTTGTTCTTTACAACAAAATGGTTGCTTTATGGATGGATAGAAGATTCCTGGGGCAGATTTGCCGCCTTTTTATATCTGCTTGTGATTTGCGCGATTCCATGGAGCTTTGTGCGTTATCGTGTGACAAATGAAAGAATAAAAATTACCCGTGATGCAGTTTATTCGTCATTCTCACTTCTGATTGTAGGTGCTTTATTTACTGCTATCGGATTGACCATTTCTGCTCTGAGAATTTTTTCAGTTTCGTTATCTCCATTCGATTTGAGAGTACTTATCGTGTCAGTACTTTTTGCCGGTACGATTCTGGCTGGATCTGCACGGATGCGGCGACGGATTGCCAAACTGGTAAACAGAAGGATATACTCCAACCGATATGATTACAGATTTCAATTTTTCTCACTGCGTCGTATTCTGGGGCGCATCGAAGGGTACAAAGAAACTATAGAAGAAATTCTGGAACACCTCCGAAGAACACTCAGTGCTGAACATGCATATTTGTTTCTGACAAATGAGCAGAATGGAAATTTCGAACTGTTTTCACCAAAGGAAAGAGATCTGCCAGATGATGTAGTCATAAAAAGCAACAGCCCCTTCATTAATACACTCAAAAGGAAAGGAGACTATTTCGGACTCCTGCAGTTTAAGGGGGAATTGAGCCAGCAGATAGTTACCGATACATCTGAAAATTTGAAAAGATTACGTATAACCCATGTGGCTCCTGTAAGTAATTCTGGTTCTCTTCTGGCAATTCTTGCGCTCAGATGCGACTCGTCCGGATTTGACACTGAAGATACTGCGCTTGTGGAAGCTTATGCCTCGGTCATTGCCGATTTCCTTTTTAAACATCGTATACTCAGAGAAAGGCTTGAACAGAAACAGTTTGAATCATTCTCTCATATGGCATCCTTTATTGTGCATGATGTAAAAAATCAGGTAGCTACTTTAAAACTGTTGCTCAGAAATGCCAGGCAGAACATATCCAATCCTAAATTTCAGGAAAGCCTGCTTCTTTCTCTGAATAGTTGTACTGTGAATCTTGATAATCTGGTTTCCAAATTATCCATGCCTCCAAAGCGTGATAATTTGAAAGTTTGTAAAGCGGAGATAACACCAGTAATAAAGAGGCTGATAGATGATACCGGATTAGTTTCTTTACCTCAAATAAAATTTGATCTAAGGACAGAAGATAATCTCTATGCTCTAATCGATGAGGATGCTCTTTATTATACAATTAAAAATCTGGTGGTAAATTCGCTGGAGTCTATGGAAGGCAGGGATGGGAAATTATCGATAACCATATCCTCGCTTCAATCTGCACTTAAATTCCTTACAGAGAGATTTTCTGGTAATGAACAATATTTTTCCGCTTATTCAGCAGTGATAATGGTAGAGGATACCGGATGTGGTATGAGTGAAGAGTTTCTTAGAAATCGTCTCTTCAGACCTTTTTCCACCACCAAAGACAAAGGAATAGGTATCGGGCTCTATCAATGCAAGACGCTAATAGAGCAGATGGGAGGTAAACTGCTCTGTGATTCGCAATTAGAGAGAGGAACGGTTTTCTGTGTTGTTTTGCAGTGAGTCTTCCAGAGTAGCGCTTCTCCCAGATTGATCCTTCGCGAAGACAAAAACATCTTGTTTCTGTTTAGATTTTTCGAATTTTGTAATTTCTTTAGTATCCAGGGATTGTTATTTGGAGTTTTATATCGGATTAGATATCTGAGTAGTTGCTTTTTTACCACAGTTTTTTGTGGCTGATCAAAAATTATCCAATTCTCCTTTTGGCAATTCTGAAAATTTTATTTAATTTATCAGAAGGTCTTCTGCTTAAATGAACCCAATTTTGGAAAAAAATAAATCTATGAATTCCATACTTATTGTTGATGATAATACCGGGCTTCGTGAACAGATGAAATGGGCGTTCTGTAATGATTATACGGTTTTTGAAGCAGGTAATGCCAATGAATGCCTGTCTTGTTTTGAACAGTATCATCCCGGTGTCGTTCTTTTGGATATGGGACTGGATAATATTCCAGACAAGGGTTTGGAGCTTATTGATGCATTGTTAGGAAAAGAGCGAAGGACAAAAATCCTTGTGATTACCGCTAATACTTCTAATACTCTGGGACCTGAATCTGTCAGGCGTGGAGCGTTCGATTTTCTTAACAAGCCGGTTGATATAGATCAGTTGCAACTGCTGGTTCAGAGAGCTCAAAGGATGCTTTCTTTGGAAATGGCTGGAGATGGGGATAGTAAAAAAAGCGGTAAACTTCAAATTGAAAACAATTATTTCATGATCGGTACAAGTCAGCCCATGGCCAGAATCTTCGGGCTCATCCCAAAAATAGCTGAAACTGATGTTAACGTACTTATTACCGGAGAAAGTGGTACAGGCAAGGAGCTCTGTGCCAGAGCGATCCATTATCATAGCAAAAGGCGAAACGGGCAGTTTGTTCCCATAAACTGTGGTGCCATACCAGAAAACCTCATAGAATCGGAACTCTTTGGTTACGTTAAGGGTGCTTTTACTGGTGCCAATACCGATAAGATCGGCCTTATCGAGATAGCAAATAGAGGAACTTTACTTTTGGATGAAATAGGGGAGATGCCCAAAAATCTTCAGGTTAGGCTTCTTCGGTTTCTTGAGGACCAGAAAGTACAAAGGCTTGGGGATACAGAATTTAAAAAGGTGGATGTTCGTATCGTTGCTGCTACTAACAATAAAGAAATAAATGATAATGGTGCTCAGAGGGGCCTGCGAAGTGATCTGTTTTACAGACTAAGCGAATTTCAGATAGAGTTGCCTCCGTTAAGAGAGCGGGGTAACGATGTACTGGAGATTGCTCACTCAATTATAGAAAGAAACCGTACCAAATTTGGTCTGCAGAAACTTTCTTTGAGTTTACGTGCAGAGCAGGCTTTATTGCATTACACATGGCCAGGAAATGTTAGGGAACTGGAAAACAAACTGAGTCGTGCTGCAATTACCTGCGTGAATCAGGTGATTGAGCCGGAGGATCTCTCTCTGAGTGCTTCATCGGCTGTCGGATTATCGCTTAAGGATGCCCGGGACTTATTTGAGAGAGAGTTTATTATCAATGTCTTACGGCAGGCACAATTTAATATCTCCGAGGCAGCAAAAATAGCGGGTATAAGCCGGCCAACACTTTATGATCTGTTGAAAAAACATTCGATAAAGTTGGAAAAAGAAACTATAATAAAATAGAGTTAAATAAATTCGAAATCATAAGGCACGAAACTCGAAAAATGACGGGATGTGCACCAATGTTCTATCGTTAAATTTTAACCAGGAACTACTTATCTAAAAGTTTTGGTGTTTAATCCCTTTCTCTTTTTCTGTTCTTCTTCCTGTTTCGAATTTCAAATTTTCTTTCTTTTCAGAATAAAGAACCATGTTTAAATTGAAAAATAATTCCTTAACTAAAAAACTAACATTCATCATCGGCTCCACACTGTCTCTTCTGCTATTTGGAAAAGATATTGGTACATTGTTTCAGTTGGTAAACAACAACTCTGAGTACACTCATCTGGCTGTTATTCCGATAGTTAGTGGCTATTTTCTGTGGTCTGGAAGAAAACAGTTTTTAGCAGAAAAGGCTAACCTGATTGTCGGCACGTTGTTTGTTGTCTGTGGGTTGATTTTTGCCATATTGCTAAATGCATTTACATTTGAGGACCAGGTTACAGGGCTGTCCCTAAAAGGAATAGGCATAATCATAGTTGTCTATGGATTATTCATTCTGTGTTGGGGATTTAACGGATTGAAAAAATCGGTTTTCCCATTCGTTTTTCTTCTGCTGGCGATACCTTTTCCATCAGGGATGCTAAATGCCATAATCGTTTTTCTGCAACATGGCTCTGCTGTCATGGTTGAAGGTTTGTATACTATACTTGGGCAAACTTTTGTAAGAGATGGAGTAATGTTTCATCTTGATACTCTGAGTATTACTATTGCACCAGAATGCAGCGGAATCCGTTCGACTATGGCTCTTATTATTACTGGAGCAGTCGCTGTGGAAATGTTTCTGAAAAATGGATGGATTAAGAGTCTGATGCTTTTATTGATTATTCCTCTGTCTCTTTTAAAGAATGCTATACGTATAGTCACTATTACCATGCTTGCTCAATATGTGGACATGTCATTTCTAACTGACAGCTTTCTTCATAAGAGCGGGGGAGTATTTTTCTATCTGATAGTGCTGGCGATATATTTCCCTCTATTGATATTACTTTCCAGACTTGAGCACTCCAGGGCCACTGCAGTAAAGGAAGCGCAGGGCTAAAGATGTATGCTATTCAGGTTAATGAATCTGAATCGTGGCATAGGTGTCTTAACTTTAGCCTAAAAGATTTTTATATTAAAAAACCCCAGAATTTCTACCTGGGGCTTATCTTTTAACATTTCCGGTTATTCGTTTAGAGATTTTTTTTAGATTATTTTTGATTAGATATTGTTTTGATACTAATTCCAATTTTAGTAGATCATTTTAATATCTGATGTTTATTCGGTGAATCTGAATTATTCCTTATTCATTATCTTCTCTATATGCCTCTCGATTGCCGCTTTGCTTATATCCATTTCGATGCTGCCCTTGGTTGAATCCATCATTGCTATTACCGTCTTAAACTGGCGCACTGCCTTGTTAAGGTCGTTTTTCTTCTCATAAGCCATCGCAAGCTGAAAATTTAGTTTTGGTTCTTTCTGGGTAGTTTTTGAGTCCTCCAGAATCTTTATGCACTGCCCATATTGTCCAAATCGGATTAATGCTTCAGCGTAGGTATCCAAAATATTTGCTGATGAAGGTAATAACTGATATGCACGCTCTGCCGCTTTAATAACGGTTTTTTTATCTGGTTTTTCTGTTTGAAGCATTGCCCATGCCATGTTGTTATAGATTATTGCGGATTGTGCTCCTGCTTCCTTGTCCAGTTTCTCTGAAGCCAGCAGGGCTTCATAAACTCTGGCTGCATCCTGGTTTTTATCCATTTGCATAAGCATTTCTGCATGTAAAAGAGAAAGATAAGGGTTGTCATTCTCTTTTCTTGCAGTCTCGATTAGCTGTAATGATTCAGCATCTTTCCCTAACTTTCTTAGAATCTGGGCTTTAAGGGGAATTATCTGTTCTTTGGGTATGTTTCCGGAATCACAAAGGGCAAGAGCTTTTGTGTAATCGCCTTTCATGATCAATGCAGAAATTTTTGTGGTACGGAAATGGTGTTCATTTGGAAACTGTTTTTCCAGTTCAGTGAGCAAGGCAATTGCACTATCTGCTTTTCCTGCACGAAGCGCCAAAATAGCCCCGTTAAATCGAATCCGGGCATCGTTGCCATAAAGTTTTTCAAGGAATTTTTGAGTATTTTCGCTTTTTTCCAGAAGATTCTTCTTGAATGTAAGGTCCCGGAAAAGTTCCAGCGATACACGGGTGAAAGCTTTACGTTTATGCATTATGGAAAGCGCAACCAATGCTTCGTTTTCTTTACCGGAACGGGAGAGAACAAGTGCATATTCGGTGAGGATTCCGGGTGATCTCAGATAGATCCCTGGTAAGCGTCGATAGATTTCTGCTGATTTGTCAAATTGATTGCTTTTAAGTAATGCACGAGCTGTGTAAAGTTCGATAAAAGGATTTCCCGGAACACTTTTTCTAATCTCATCCAGTTCCTTAAGAAGGTCTTCTGATTTCATTTTTTCACCTTCCTGCAGAATTTTATAGAAACGTTGTTCTGCAGATTTGAAGGGGGATGAGTCAGGGATTTCAGAAAGAAGAGTTTTTAAACTTCCAGTGTCTTTATGCATGGCATACATGAAAGCCAGATTTATTCTGGCTCGATGGTTGATTAGTTGATCTTTCTGATCGGGATTAGGTTGGCGATAGCCGGATAATATAGCTGCTGCCGAATCATATTTACCGCTTATAAAAAGGAATGATGCCTCTTCCAGTGCTACTTCATTGGAATATACCCCCATTTTCTTTGTCTCTTTGAAAATGTCTTCAATCCCTTCGTAATCATATTCATAGGCTCGCATTGATGCCAGAAGAACATAACCTGCACCATCGAGCATTTTAGCTTTTCGGGCGTTTTCAAGGAATTCCAGGGCAGCCGTAGTTTCGTTTTTAATGTTTAGTTCGCGGCCTATTTTAAATGCCAGCATTGAAGAAGGATTAGTGGTATATAGACTTTTCCAAATAGATAAAGCAGAATCGGATTCCTCTATTTGGGAGAAAAGTTCTGCTTTTAGTAAAGGGGATTTAATAGAATCTGGTAATTCATTAAAAAGCGAAATCATTTTTGCAGTACACTGCTCTTTGTTAGTGAATAGCGATAAGCGAAGAAGATTTATTAAAACCGGAACGTTTTTCATTCCGTTTTTCCAAGTCATTTCGGTATGGATAAATGCTGCATTCTGATTACGTGCAGTTTGAGCTGCAGCCCAGTGGTATTTAGGGTTATCTGGTTGTTTTTTGGTGGCAACAAGAAAATACTTGTATGCTGTTTCAGCTTTCCTTTCTTTAAGAAGATTCATCCCTTTTTGGTAAGCTTTTTCAGGATCCTGGATCAACATTGTACATCCGGAAGACAGGATCAGTGTCGTGAGAAAAACCACAAAACCTAATACTCGGTACATAAATTTCTCCCTCTTTTTTTGTATTATCGAATCAGTACGAGAACGTTAAAATATAATAAATTACTGGTGTAGCATTCTGAAAGTGTTATCCCTAATATACATATTGAGGATTCGGGATATTGAAGAGTTGAAAAAAATGCTATTTTATTTTCAGTTCACATTACTATTTTGCCTTTATCATTATCATTAAACCTGTAAAAATCTTCGACCATCGATTATTCTTTTTGACATTAATATTTGTGTCGATACTTCTTTTAAATGGCCCAGATAAGCGAGATGTTTGTTACTTTGGTATGGCTATTGCTTAACAATAAGAGAGTTATTTGATGGTTAATTTGTACTGGATAATGGATTTGATTCTTTTGGTTTTATACCAATAATTAGGAATGTCAGATTCAATTTTTTCAGAATCGAAGTTATTTCTAATTGAATTTTTTAGGAATTTCTAATTTTTTCTTTGTTATAAGCCAGACAAACTAAATTTTTAACCGAATTCGGGAAATTTTTCCTGTTTTCGAAAAAAATAATTATTTTGATTGACTTCATCTCATTTCTTAGCTTTCCCCTTTATCTCTTAAAAAATTAGTTATTTAACTTTTTTAGTTAAGCTTTAATTATAAAAAAATTACCTCATGTATTAAAAATGTAACTTTGTTTGGTAAACT
>CAYYNL010000190.1:0-8281 GCA_964472925.1 uncultured Fibrobacter sp.
AGAGGTAATTTTTTTGACAATCTCGGCACTCTTTTGAAGTTTATAAAGATCACTAAAAAAAGATAGATTATAATCAGAAGAAACAGTTGAGAAATGCTTTTATAGAATAATTACTGCAGTTGTGTAATGATTATGAAGCAGGTAATGAATTTTCGATTTTAATATTTTTTAATAAGGTTATAAGGTTATAATAAATGGTTTTTTTGCTGCTACTAAGGTTAAACAAATACTAAGGTTTTTAGGGATTATGATACAATACCCTCTTAACCTTAGTATCTGTCTTCTGGAACCTTAGTAGCAGCAAGTAACGCGCACACAAGAAAACCTTATTACCTTATTTTTATCTTCACAAGTAGCACAAACTGTTACCATTAATTTCGGAACTCATTAATGGTAAACCCTATATTTCTAAATATAAAATCAAAAATATTAAACCTAAAATCCAAAGTATGAAGCCGTAAAGATTTTTTTTATGGTGAGGATTCGAATCAGAAAAAATCATGACTCAACGAATGAAAGGGATTAACCATTGAAAAAATATTAAGATGAAAGATTCAGAAAGAATTCTTTTAAATTGATGGTAGTATTCTTAAAATATTGTAAAATGAAGAATTATGGCATTAAATATATTAAAACTTAATAATTGATGCCTTTTTTTAATGATGCGAATAATAAAAAATTATGTATCAATCCTAAAAAATAGAATGGGAAAAAAATAAAAGGCACCCATTTGATAATACACCCTAAAACTGCTATCAAGGGAGTACTGAATTGATTAAAATTAACATTAATAATGGAAAAAAAGTTCTGGATGCAAACGAGGGTGAAAAACTTATAGATGTGCTGTCTGCACAAGGAATTCACCTGCCTTCTGCTTGTGGAAGCAAAGGGAATTGCGGGTTATGCAAAATAAAACTCACTAAACCTGAAATTCCATTCACAGAACAAGAACTTGAACGCTTATCCAAGGAAAATAGAAATGAAGCATTACATTTAAGCTGTCAGATTTCAATGAGGCAAGATATCAATATAGAAATTCCGGAAGAATATCTGGAATCACAGGAGTATACTGCAAAAATAACTTCCAAGCGATTTTTAACGTACGATATTGTTGAGCTTACACTTGAGCTCATCTCCCCTGCATCAATTTCTTTTAATCCAGGACAATACATATTGTTTAAAGTTCCTCCAAAAGGGGAAAGAAAAGCTTTTATGCGGCCATTTTCAATTGCATCCTCAAGTGCAGATACTTCTTTTATTCAATTAAACATAAGGAGAAATCCTGAAGGGGTCTGCACTCCATGGATATTCGACGAGCTTAAACAGGGTCAGGTGGTTAAATTTTCAGGGCCCAGGGGAAATTTCTACATGCGCAATACAGAACGGCCTATGCTTTTTATTGCTGGTGGAAGTGGGATGGCACCTGTGCGATCGATTTTAAAAACTATGCACCATTTTAGAATAAATCGTAAGGCAATATTTTTCTTTGGTGCTCTGAGTCATAAGGATCTGTTTTATCTGGATGAGATGGAAAAACTGCAAAAGGAGATGAGTGATTTTCAGTTTATTCCAGCTTTGTCAAATGAACCAGAATCAAGTACCTGGAAAGGGGAAAGAGGGCTTATCCCAGAAGTAGCAGAAAGGTATCTGGCCGGGGATGTATCAGAATATGAATCTTATTTGTGTGGAAAACCGGCAATGATCCAATCGTGCATTTCGATTTTAACTACTAAAAATATACCTTCGGAGAGAACGTATTTTGATTTGTTTAATGTAGCAAAGGCACCAAAATAGCTTGTAGCGATAAGCATAATCCTTCTTTTGTAAAAAAATAAAGAAGGAAAATGTTTTTTTGAAGAGTACAGAGTGTATTTGCAGTAGCTAAATTTCTATAATACTTCCTGAAGAGGTATTTGTATCAAAAAAGTCATCTTTGAAATAATAAAAGCCCTGCTCATCATTAGAATAAAACTCGCTGGCTTCTTCGGTGAAAAATTTACGCAATGCGATTTCTTTATTTTCACCTTCCAAAATTTTATGTCGAAGTTGTGCAGATTCGGATGGCGCAATGAATGCGATAGCATATTTGGGCATACTGTACTCCTAAAGGTGTGGATGGACTAATTGCTATTTTATGTTTTCTTTAAAATAGGTTTTTGAAACATATATGGAAAACAAAAATAGTCGAAATAACAGGAGGAAATTGATGAACCGGTCTGTTGTTGTGATTTTTGCGTGTATATCGGTTGTAGTGAATAACTGGGCTGCAGGCATAGATGTTCAAAAAGAAATCCAGAACTATCTTATTTCCAAAAAATATGAGGGCCGGGGAATTGGGGTTGTGATTAAAGATGTGCAAGAACAGAAAGAATTGGTATCGGTAAATGGTTCAGAAATGTTGAATCCTGCTTCAGTTTCCAAGCTTGTCACTGGGGCAGCAGCGTTAGAGATTCTGGGTACCAATTATCAATTTTCAACCCGGGTGTTTATAGATGGTACTTTTGACAGCGATACTGGAATAGTCAGAGGTAACCTTTGTTTTTATGGCGGAGGGGATCCAGGACTGACAGCAGAACGTATCTGGCTTTTTGCTCAACATCTTTATCATCTTGGGATTCGTGAAATAAAAGGCGATCTGTTATTTGATGATTCTTTTTTTGATTCGGTGACAGTAGGGCCAGGCTTTGATGAAGATAGCAGCAGTAGAGCATACCTGCCATTAATTGGTGCGCTTTCTTCCAGTTTTAATACAATAGCAATTCATCATCGTACCGGCACAGTTGTTGGATCTCCGGTATATATAGATATTTTCCCAAAAATTTCAGGTTTGAAAATTGTCTCTACTGCAAAAACTGTTGAACCGGGGAAAAGTGGAAATATCGATATAAAAACAGCCGCCACGGACCTTGGTACAAGTATCATTGTAAAGGGTGGAATGGCTCTGGATGAATCTCCTCGTTATACTTATCGTAAGGTATGGCAAACCTGGGAAACATTTGGTGGTGCAATTCTGGCTCAGTTAAATGATGCTGGAATAAAAGTCAAAGGCAAGATGGTGCATACACAACTTTCTGACAGCATTATATTAAAAAAGGCTCTTTACCAATTTAGCTCAGAACCGTTATCAGTCTATCTGAATGCAATGTTCAAGTATTCTAATAACTTCTCTTCAGAAATGATTTATAAAACTATTTCAGCAGTATCAGGACAGCCAGGTTCCTGGTCTCGCTCATCATCGGTAATCGCTGACTGGTGGAAACAGAACAAGTTGTCTGGTGAACTTCAGTTTCAAAATGGTTCAGGTTTAGGAGATGTAAACCGTATCAGTGCCGAGCAGGTAGTATCGCTGTTATTACATGTCTGGAATCAGAAGACTTATTTACCCGAATATCTCAGTGCATTATCTGTATCAGGAGTTGATGGAACTCTTAAGTCAAGGTTTAAAAAGTCTGAACTCAAAGGAGTTGTAAGGGGAAAAACAGGTACAATCAATTCTCTTAATGTAAGTTCTATTGCAGGATATCTCCTCAAACCTGGAAAGACTTATGCTTTTGCAATAATCTGCAATAATGTCGGAAGTGGTCAGTATGATAACTGGATGGTACAGGAAGGCATTCTTGAGGAATTCAATAAATGTATTTCCGATTCTTCAATGCAACCAAAGAGAAAACTGTAATATTTATCTTACAGTTTGCATGTTCTTTCGGGAAGAATCTGTTTCTCGTTTTTTTCGTTTATACGGACAAAGGTAATGTTCGTGGAAAAAACCATCAGCTCATCATCGTTATTTATTTCCTTAGCGAAAACTTTAGTTGTATAGGTAACCGAAGTACACTTTTGAGATTTCCATTCGATATTGAAACGCAATATCGCTCCACTACAGACCCTCTGGGTAAAGGAAATGTTATCCATTGCACGTGTTACCAAAATACATCTGGGATATTCAAGTGCAGCAGCAAGCCAGGTGTATTCATCAACCCATTTCAGTAATTGGCCACCAAAAAGGAAATTATGATGATTCAGATGTTCAGGTCGTACAAAACAGTAGGTATCCATAAAAAATGAGCTCTTTGTTTATTACAAACAGCTTAAAAATAAGATTATTGGGTTAAACAGCGCAAATCTTATAATTCCTTTTTTATTTATAACTTACAGGTTCTATTTTATAATGAGTTAAATTTAATCAATATTTATTTAGAAGGGGTGGACATGCTCAAACCATCAGAATGTACCTTGTATAGTGGCGGTCATGCTGGAGCCGAGTCATTTTTTGGGGAATGTGCGCAACGCTGGGGGGTAAATGAGATTACATTTTCTTACGAGGGTCATTTTATTAAGAGGGAAAAAAATGTGATAATGCTCAATGATGAGGAACTTCGTCGTGGTGACATCAGTATGGAAATAGTTTCCATGCACATGCACCGCCAATACGCACATACTGATGCTATTAAAAGAGTTCTCCAATCAATTTTTCATATGGTTAACAAAGGCAGTCAGGTATTTGCTGTAGGGGTCATACAAAATGACAAAACTGTAAAAGGTGGTACTGGTTGGGGAGTTGAGCTGGGTAAATTTTTTAACCGTAATGTCCATGTTTTTGATAAAGAGCGCCATTTGTGGTTTACCTGGAAACAGAATGAATGGGTAGAGGACAAACCGGTTATCCATGAAAGTACTTTTTGTGGAACTGGTACTCGTGAATTAACAGATGAAAGTAAAAAGGCAATTGAAGACCTGTTTTCTCGCTCTTTTAAAAGTTGAGATTCACAAGACTGTACTTAAGATTATTTTTTAAGCAGAGATTGAATTCAGGCAATTGATTAGTAGCTTTTGCTTGCAGATAAAAGAGCTCTTTTCTCAAAGAGAAGAGCTTTTTTTAATTCATTACATGACAGAATGATTCATGATAGCGCTTTCGGGACAAACCTGAATGCATTTACCACAATCAGTGCATCGTTTTTTATCTATTACCAGAAAAAATCTGTCTTTTTCACTGATTGCATTCTGCGGGCATGATTTGATGCAATTCTGACATGATGAACACAGAAGATTGTTTATTGAATGTGCCATTGCTTACCTTTAAGAAAACACATCTGCAGATTTCAACAGGATTTTTCGGTATATATTATGCGGCAAGAGGTCTTTAGGCGACCTCCTGCCAATTTTTCCATTATAGTACACCCTGAGCTATCATCGCATCTGCGACCTTCAGGAATCCGCCAATATTTGCTCCTTTGACATAATTGACAAATCCGGATTCTTCCTTCCCGTATTTGACACATGTGTCATGGATACCAACCATTATTCGATGTAAACGCTCTTCCACTTCCTCTCTGGTCCATGGCAGGCGCATCGAATTTTGTGTCATCTCCAGACCCGAGACTGCAACGCCACCAGCATTTGCAGCTTTTCCAGGCCCATAGAGTATTCTGGCGTTAATAAAGGCTTCGATTGCTTCAGGAGTAGAAGGCATATTTGCACCTTCACTAACTGCTATACAACCATTTTTGATAAGCGTTTTTGCTTCTTCACCGCTGATCTCATTCTGGGTGGCACAAGGTAATGCTATGTCACAAGGAATTTTCCACGGTCTTTCGTTAGGAAAGTATTCAGACTTGAAATGTGCAGCATACTCACCAATTCTACCACGTTTCTGATTTTTCAGCTTCATAATGAAAGCCAGCTTTTCTTCGTTTATACCATCTGGATCATAAATAAAGCCATCAGAATCAGACATGGTTACTACTTTTCCGCCAAGCTGGTTAATTTTTTCTGCTGCATATTGTGCTACATTTCCGGAGCCGCTGATTGTAACGGTTTTATTTTTAATGCTCATCTGACGTGTCGCGAGCATTTCCTGAACAAAAAATGAACACCCATAACCTGTTGCTTCTGGTCGGATCAGGCTTCCTCCCCATTGTGTTCCTTTGCCGGTTAAAACACCTGTAAATTCGTTGCAAATTCTTTTGTACTGCCCAAACAGATAGCCGATCTCACGGGCGCCAACTCCGATATCTCCTGCTGGGACATCTGTATCCGGTCCAATGTGTCGTACCAGTTCAGTCATAAAACTTTGGCAAAAATGCATTATCTCATTATCTGATTTTCCTTTAGGATCAAAATCAGACCCACCTTTACCTCCACCCATTGGTAAAGTGGTAAGACTGTTTTTAAAAACTTGTTCAAAAGCCAGAAACTTCAAAATTCCGAGGTTTACAGTAGGATGAAATCTCAAACCTCCTTTATAAGGCCCGATAGCGCTATTCATCTGGATTCTGTATCCTCGATTGACTCTGATCTGGCCTTTATCATCTACCCAGGCGACTCTGAACATAATAACTCTTTCAGGTTCGACAATACGTTCAAGTATCTGTGCCTTTTTATATTGAGGATTTTCTTCAATAAAAGGGATAAGGCTCTCTGCTACTTCTTGAACTGCCTGATGAAACTCATGTTCCCCATGATTTTTAGCTATTACTTTGGCCATAAATTCATTTAGTTGTACTTCCAGAACACTGCTTAGATTGTTGCTCATTTATAAACCGCCTTTTAGAATTGTTTGGACATAATTTATAATGGTGAAAAAAATAATAATGAGAAAAGATGTTAAATAAAAATTGCAGCAAAAATACGTGAAATACGTACTCTATTACGCAAAATCCACATTTACACTTTAATGTTAGAGATCAGATTTATGTAAAATGGGAAAAAAGAGTAGATACGCTTAAGAATTTAATTTTTCTTAATTCTTTCCTTTAATTCCATATTTTCTGATATAATAATTAATAGTAATCTGAAGTGCTTTTCTCAGATCGGTCTCTGGTTCCCACCCCAGCATGTTTTGAATTTTTGAGATGTCTGGAACCCTTCTGTCAGAATCTTCATATCCTTTACCATAAAACTCCAGCGATGAGATATTCTCTGTTCCAGCAGAAAACGAACCTCTTGGTGCTATCTGTTCATAAAGCTCAATCATGAGAAAAGCTAAATCTTTAATGGCAATTTCATTTTTAGGATTACCTATATTAAATATTTGTCGATTAGAGATTTCTGGGTTTTCCAGTATCCGTACAAATGCATCAATCGCATCATTTATATAGGTAAAGCATCTTTGACTTTTGCCACCATCTACCAGCTTAAGTGGTTTATTGTAGAGTAGCGATTTCATGAAGCATGCCAAAACCCGTGGTATCCCCTCTCCATCAAGACCAGGGATATAGTCCATCTGCGGACCGATAAAATTAAACGGACGAACGATCGTGTAATTTAATCCATACTCAAAACCGTAAGCATAAATAACCCGTTCCAGTAGTTGTTTAGCTGATGCATAACTCCATCTTTGCGTGGATACAGGGCCCATTATCAGATTGGTTTGGTCTTCTTTCAAAATATAGTCATCCGCTTTTTTACTGCTTACTAGACCTGCCAGAGTTTTTCCATACACCTCGCAAGTAGAAAACTGAATAAGTCTGCATTTAAATTCGCAGCACATTTTTATGATTTCCAGTGCATTGGTAAAATTGATTGTAATTACATCAATCGGTTTGGTATTGTAAAGTGAAGGATTGCATAATGCTGCAAGTGAGACAACGGTTCCGCATTGTGACAGAATTTTCTTTGTTTTCGCAGTATCAGTAATGCTATGATGACAGAAGGTAAAAGATTTGTTATTTATTAGATGTCTGATTTTTGACTCTGAAATGTCTATTCCGTAAATGTGATATTTACTTGTGGATAGAAGTCTCTCCAGGATGTGAGAGCCTATAAAACCGCTGCATCCTGTAATGGCGATGTTTTTGGATCTTTGTTGAGAGTCTGTCATAAATTTTATCCTGTAGTAATTGGAATAGATTAGCTGACGTTTTTTTTAAAAATTAAAAATTAAATCAGAGATTTCGTTTTGTGTGAAAGTTTATGATAAGTTGCCCGGCAGGATAGTAATTTGTAATTCAGATATAACTTTTTTACAATATTTGAACTGATAGCCGGAATAAAATGTAAAAAAAGTTTGACTGGACTTCTTTTTCCAGTTATATTTGAACAACATTTTTTGCCTGTGGGAAATGGGTGTAAAACTAAAATTTGACATCTAATTTTTTAATAAGTATATTTAGAGTCTGTTTGATAAATATTGAGTTCTTTGAAAGTCTGGATGAGAGAGAGAGTGAAAGAGGTTCTCTGAAAAGAACTTTTGATTTGAAGAAGAGTAAGATTAAATTCTTCGGATAAATACGGAGAGTTTGATCCTGGCTCAGAACGAACGCTGGCGGCGTGCCTAATA
>CAYYNL010000191.1:0-8165 GCA_964472925.1 uncultured Fibrobacter sp.
TGCGCAATAGATTACGTGTTATCCGCGTCAATCTACTGCGGTTTTTAGGTTAAAATAGAGTCTGGTGAAAAGCTCTAAAGTTTGAATAAATTCTTTGGAATGATCTTGCAGTACATCCCTGTTTGGATTTGCCAATTCCTTTTGCTGCCATAATTTTATCTGAAAGATGAGTTCTTTCACGGTTATGCGAAGTTTTAACACATGATCTGGGTTATTTCGCCAGTAGTCGATTCGTATGTCACTCTTTGTTGAATTGGGACTGGTATCGTAAAGTGAATCTGCAACACAGATTACTTTTGGAAGAAGGTCGTTGCTGTTACGGGCTACGCTAAACAGATAATAGAAATTTCTGATAAATACTGGCATCCAGTAATCCAGATAAAGACAGCGCCCCCATCTGGAAGAATTCAGATCTCTTTCAAAAATCTCCAGCGTTTCCGAAAATGATTTACATACTCTGTTTAGCAGTGATGCTTCAAAATTACTCAAAAGTTTGGTTTGGGTAACCGACTCCAGGTATGTATGATCAAGCCGAATCTTTCGGTCATCTTTAACATACCTGTCATTTCCTGGGGCAACCACCCATATTTCATGGGATTCTCCGAAAGAGACAAACACTTCTTCTGTTACACTGTCTCTGAAAGATGCTGTTATAAGCGGTAAAGGAATAGAGAATTCTTTGCGTTTTTCAGCCTCAGTATAAAAATTGCAGATTATTGTAATAATTAAAACACGAAAAAAACGGTTTTTATTGATGTCCATTATCCTTATCCAATTAGGAATAGATAGGTCTTATTTTATCATGGATTAGAAAAAAGGACAACAAATAGATTTGCATAAAACGGTGGGGCATTTTGGTGTAGGCCATAGGGAGCTCATTTTAGATAGAGGCGTAACTTTGTCTCTACAAGGATATCGTCTGCTCGGGCGATATTTGTTTACCGGTGGGGCATTTATCGGGATGATGTTGTTTTGGTGATTACCGGAGCAGGTTTACTAATCTTGCGAATTTTGGCTCTTTTAATAAGCAATCCTATCATAATTGGTATAAAAAACAGATAGAATCCAGGGCCGGAGACAATTGCCCAGATTCTGCGGGAGCAGAAAAATGCGGTATATAAAATTGCACCAATATGGACCACTATATAGGCACACATCCATAAAAGCATGGTTTTCATTAAACCTATAGCTGCCGGGTTCAATGTTACTCCTTTTGGCATCATTCTTCCAAAGTAATTAAGCAGAATATTATCGGGCAAAAAAACCATAACCAGCATAAAAACAACAGTTGCGCCTTCGATTATTGCCGGCTTCACTTTAAAGAACATCTCATTTTTAGATATGATGGAAATGGTACCCAGAGCTGCAATCAGGGCTACATCTATAAGTACAAACCAGTCAAATTTACCTGTTTTAATGTAATAGAAAGAAAGTTGGCCTATCGCAAAAAGAATGGCAGATATTATTGAAACCCTGATATTGTTGTAAATTGAATCAAAAATGATGAAAACAAGAAGAGGAAGTAGCTGCCCGAAGATTTGCATTAGTGTCATTTTTTTGGTCCATTCTATTACCTTAAAAATACAGTAGATCAGGTTATTTAGGCCGGATTATTGTATCTGATAAGGACAATGTAATTTAAAAAATCACACCATTAAAATTCAAGAGGATTAATATCAGTCGCTTTTGGACAGTAAATTACAAACATATTGCTGGTATTTGACTTCTAAGCGGAACCTGACTTGAGAACTGTTGAATAATTTCTTTTTCCAGAAGGTAACGTTTTTTCCAGATTGTCATCTCAGAGTTCCAGCCCATCTCTGAGAACAAATTGCCAAGCTGAGTATCGAATTGCCCGATAATTTCATTTCGTTCTTTGTACTTGCGAGGCTCGAGAAATCCCATATCTATGCGGCGGATTAATCCATTTAAACATTCTGGCAATAGCAGTACCAACTCTACCGGAGCTGATTCGGAAAGAAGTATCTTTCTATAAGCTGAGATTGCCTGAATCAGTTCTTCACGAATAACATTGCTGGTTACGGCTCCGTGACGCTCAAGTCGTTTCCTGAGCAGTTTTTGACAACTGCAGAACCCTGCCAGGATTTTCTCAAAAAGACAGATTACTTCACTTCCTGCAGCAGGAATCCGTGATGCAACCTCCTGTGAGTATCTGCTGAATGATAATCTGTCACAGGGAACATCACCGGATAAATTAAGTACAATATCCAGAAAAATCCGTTCTGCAAGTTTTTCAGAAGTAGGAATGTCAAGTGCTTTAACCAATGAACGATTCAGTGTATCCGGCAATTTGAATGATTCCAGTTCCCAGGCCAGTGATTCAGCTATTCTCTGTTCAGCCATTTTACGAATGCATGCGATATGACTTTTCAGAGCTGCATTATGGGAAAAAAATACACGGATCCAGATCGATTCACGCTCAAGATGAAGGGCCGGATAACCAGCAATCGGGATAACCTGTTTTGAACACTTGAGAGGAACCGGGGTTAAAAGCTTTACTTTTTCCCATTCATCGACAAATTCCATCTCTATAAGCTCACAATAGTGGCTCCATTCAATTGGTCTGATACCATCAGATTTACCTGAATTTTGTATCTGGAGATCACTGCAGGTACGAAAAGAAGTAACGGTTACACCCTTAGCATTCTGAATAAGGATGAGTGTCCACAGATAAGCTGGTATGCAGTAAGAGATTTCATCAGGACTGATAAAAATATCAAAATGAGCACGTAGAGCACGGCTTAATGCATCCAGAAATGGGCCGGTACACATTGATAGTTCTTCTGACAATTTGTTGAATGCAGCTTCTGAATCCGCAAGCTTATTAGGAAATCTGTTTTTCAGTATCTTCAGACAATGCATGATCCGTTCTTTTACAAATACCGGAAGAAACCATTCCCAGTAAAAGAGTGGGACTGCTCTGAAAACCTTTTCAGGAACTTTCATAGATGCGCCATCAAATTCATCTCCTGGTGCATACTTGTAAAGTATCTGGATATTTTGGCCGCATATCTCTATTTCATCGGGATACTGATATACGTTCGGTGCACAGTGCTCAATAATCAGATCTTCTTCTTTAAAGATAAGAAAAGAATCTCCGCCCATAGCACTAATTTTTCTTAACAGATCCCTGATGCAGACTACCTGTGGTAACTTTTTCTCATAGAGATCTTCCAAAGTCTGTTCACCGCAAAAAAGTCTGGTGCGCAATTTCTGCTCAGATTTATAAATATTCAGGCGGGTCTCCCGGTTTTTTCGGATAAACCGAAATCTCTCACCAGCCAACTCCCTAACCAGTGCTTCTTTGATAAAAATTTCATGAGCCCGCTCAGGATCTTTTTGGGAAAGATCTATGATTCTGTTTTTAACCAGTTTGAGCCCATGAAATGTTACTTCCTCATGAGCCAGAACTGTACCAGACTGCGGATCAAACCAAGGATCTTGCCAACTGTATCTGCATTGTGACTTGA
This sequence comes from uncultured Fibrobacter sp., assembly GCA_964472925.1. Classification (GTDB taxonomy): domain Bacteria; phylum Fibrobacterota; class Chitinivibrionia; order Chitinivibrionales; family Chitinispirillaceae; genus JAAYPC01. The sequence goes on from CAYYNL010000191.1 coordinate 3,492, forward strand.
AAAGTTCTTCTATCCACTGAGGTTTTATTATCGCAGCCATTCTTCCATACACTTTACTGGTTTCTACTATCTCATGAAACAGTACCCAGGATGCATCTTTGGAAAAAAGTACAGAAGAAGGGAATGGACGGATCTCTCCTGATTGGATACCATTATAAAGCCCCTTATCAACCCTGAAGGCTATTCCGTGCATAAGTCCGGCAAGAAGACTCTTATGAACAGTATCATAGGCCGCTTGATTTTTGCTTTTGAAAGATCTTGTGGAAATGGAGTGGCAGATCAGTTCCAACTGTCTGTGAGCATCAAACCATTCTCTCATCCGTAACGGGAGAAGGTTATATCTTTCACAGAAGCTTTCCAGCTCTCTTTTTGTAAATCGTTTTCTGTGCAGATTCCCATGAAAAGCTTTCCACAGTGAAATGTAACTCATAAAATCAGATTCAGGATGTCTGAAATGTGCAGGCCTTTGCTCACGATATCCCCAGGGATTCTCAACAGAAAGAGCTGCTGCAATAATTAATACTTCAGGAAGAGCACCATTATCACATGCATAAATCAACATGCGTGCAACAGGAGGATCCAGAGGCAGTCTGGCCATCCTTTTGCCAAGAGCGCTAATCTGGTTCTTACGGTTGGTTGCACCCAGTTCTTGCAGTTGACTATAGCCATCAGAAAATGCTTTGTGGGAAGATTGCTGGGGAAATGGAAACCTGGAAGCCTCTCCCAGCCCTAATGAAAGCATTTTTAAAATCACACCAGAAAGGTTTGTTCTTCTGATTTCAGGTGTTGTAAAATTCGGTCTTGACAGAAAATCTTGTTCAGAGTAAAGGCGTATGCACACACCGTTACTGACTCGTCCGCAACGGCCTGCACGCTGCTGTGCAGATGCCTTAGAGATCCGTTCGATGGGCATTCGGGTAAATCCAATCGATGGCTCATAGGAGAGCATACGTGCAAGTCCTGAATCAATGACAAAGCGAATGCCAGGAACTGTTAAGGATGTCTCTGCTATATTGGTTGCCACTACGATTTTTCTTCCCTTTACTGGTCTGAATATTTTTTGCTGAAGTTCAGCGGACATGCGGCTGTGAAGAGGTAAGATGGTTACACTATCGTCACAGAGATAGTTGAGGCGGTTTACAGTTTCCAAAATATCCTCAATTGTGGGAAGAAAAATCAGTATGTCACCTTCTTCTCCATTATGTAAGAGCTCCTGGATTGCATTGAGTACTCCTTCGATATAGCAATCCATGCTTTGGCCTTTCCAAAGTTCAATAGCCGGTTTGTACCGTACCTCAACCGGAAAGATTCGTCCACTCACAGTAATTACTGGTGCATGGTGAAAGATGCGGGAGAAAAGGTTTGTATCTATAGTTGCAGATGAAATTATTAATCGCAGGTCCGGACGTTTTGGCAGTAGCACCCGCATATATCCTAAAAGAAAATCAATATTGACGGATCGCTCGTGCGCCTCATCGATTATTATTACTTCATATTTTCCCAGAAGGGGATCTTGAGATATTTCAGACAGAAGAATACCATCGGTCATGAATTTGATCTTTGTATCAGCATCCATCTGTTCACGAAAACGGATTTTATAGCCCACAACATTTTTTTGCGTTGTGCTGCTAAAACAGGAGCTTACGTATTGTGCTAAAGAGAGCACAGCGATTCTGCGGGGTTGAGTACATCCAATAATCCCCTTTTGGCATAGTCCTGCTTCCAGGCATAATAATGGTAATTGAGTGGTTTTGCCCGACCCGGTTTCACCGGAGATAACCACAACCTGACTGGTACGGATCGTTTCTATAATCTCATCACGTTTTTCGAAAATCGGAAGCTGTGTCTGGTATACGTATTTCATAGTTATGTCGGTGAAAATGTAACTTAAAATACGTTATTAAAGGGATAATATTAAACTGATTGTAAAATATTGGTAAGGGATTTATGCTACAAAAAAAGCAGATATACCGGTTTATCAGGAAAACTATTGAGCTGGAAAGTAAATATTACCAAAAAAAACTTTATTACAACAGCTGGGTAGATGAACATCTTCTTGATAAACTTGTCATGTACTTGCAATAGAGGCATTGTTTTTTTTTAGCCATAATAGTTAAAATAACATTTTCGGTAAAATAGGCCTGTTTTTTTAGCATCCATTGTACATAAATACAGTAATGTATTGTCTCAGTCAGAAAAACTTCAATACACATGAAGTTGTTTTTCTGGTAATGCCACTCTCATCAACCATATTAATCTCCAATTTATTCCTGTTTTTCGTTATTTCTCTTTTCAAAACCATGATTGATTGTTTATAAAAATCTGGTATATCTATTGCATAATTACGACAGGTGTAAATTAAAAGTAAATGCATAGAAGGAGGTAACTCATGATAAAATTAATTGCATTTATAGTGTTTTTTCTGTCTTTATCCAAAATAAATGCGGAGATGGAAAGTTTCGATTATATCAGAGAGGGTGATACAGTTGATACTTACTGGTACAAATCAAAAAAAGGAAAGTTATTCACTGCAGAATTACCCAAAAACCGATCTCCTCTGGATTATACACCTTTGGGGTTTGTAAAACAGCCATCTTTTGTAAGGGGAGGTGGGGTTTTGAATAAAAACGAGCACTCATTATTAATTTATGCAGATGGTGATCTGTTACCACCGGCAATCATGCTGAGTTATAGCTATGGGTTATTGTACTGGTGGGATTTTGGAATAGATATCGGAGGAAACAGTGGAGTGTTTCAGTCATTGGTTCGCACTCGTATTGAGAACATCAAGAGTCGTAAAACCGAAAAGTTTTTCTGGTCTAACCAGATAAGTGCAGGTTTCAAGCATCATAAAATAAATTTTAATGATGATCTGCAGTTTGACGACCAATCATTTGTGGGAATTATCGATAATTCTCTGGGGCTTCGCCTTGGGCCTATGAAAAGGAAAGTCCTCTACCTGTTGACCATCTTTTATATCGATTATGATATTCATTCAATCCGTCGGCAAACTGATTACTATCTGATTCCGGCCATGGCAGGATTCGAGGCAATGATAGGCGAACATGCCAGCTTTTTTGTAGAATCTGGTGCAGTCTATTCAATTAATGGGATGCAGATGTCAGATAATAAGGTTCTGTATGAAAGAGACTGGTTTCCTACAATGAAAATTGGTGTTGCATGGAGAAGTGGTGGAAAAACTGCAATATACTACACAAGAGAAACAAAACCTCTTTCCAGAGGAAGGCAACCAAAGGAGGTCAGATGATGGTTAACATAAATCGGAAGATTCATGTCGGGCAATCGGTCGAATCATCTTAAATATCAACACAGAATGAGGTACTTATGAAAAAAATTTTGATTGTTTTAGGCTTGATAATTTTTGCTGCCGAAAGATCATCTGCTGGTGGTCTTTCTAAAAAAGGAGTATTTCATATCGTCACTGCACCATTAATTGCGACTAGCGGTCTTTACTCATCTGTACAGTCGCTCAGAAGTAGTGATCATGGCCCTACCCGGGTTGCAGCAGTAACCGATATTGTGCTATTGGGTCTTCAGTCAAGTGGTGGTCTGGTTACATTAATCAGTGATGATGATATCTCTTCAGTGGTGATGAGAATTCACAGAGTTATTGGAATTGGAGTAATTGCATCTGGCTTATGGTTGAGTATTGCCAATTCGGTTGATGACAGAGTCCCCCGGTCTGCACGAATTGCAGCTTATGGACAAACTGTAATGGCGGTCGGTCCGCAGTTACTTTTTTCTTTCTGAATTAACGAATGGTAAGTGGCATTTTTGCCGCTTGCCATCCGTTTTGCTCAAAAACACTTTGTATTTTCATTTGACAGGCAGAATAATTACTTGATGCCTCTGTTTTCCGGCTTTTACCCAGTATGCACCCGAAGGCATTTCGCTCAGAGAAAATTTGTAATGATTCATTCCAGATTTAAGATCCCATTTCTTCAGCTGCGTTCCATTAATTGAAAATAAAGATACTGTGCCTGGTGAGTTTAGTTCTGACTTAATACTCAGATAGTTTCCTGTTACCCGGATATCGAAATTGAATTTGACAGGGGAGTACGTTTTTTTGATTCTGGAACCTTCAGATGTTAAAATGACTGCAGTTACTGAAAGGGGAGGAAGATCTATCGCAAAATTTTTGCCTGATACTCTCAGAGTGGAATTTTGCAAAGCATTATCGGAAGAACTTTTGAAAGTTTCTCCGCTCAGATTTTTCAATTGCAGTAGAGGTATCTCTCCTGGAATAGGATCGAAACCATCAACGGAGATATCGGCAGAATGGTTACGGGACTGATCCCTGTTCACCAATATTATTGTCAAGGAATCTTCTGAGTCATTTATTGAGCTGTAAGCGGATAGTATACTGTCCAGATCGGAAGAGCTTTTCACATAGTTCACTTTCATGTATTTAGTAAACAAATGAAGAACTTCATATTGTCCGGGGTACCAATCCCATGGAGTAAACACTTCCATATCAGGCTGTCTGGCAAATTCCCCCAGATGAGAAGCGTACCAGATAGCATTAACTGAAGCATTGTCGTGATAGATAGCCCCGCATTCAGTGATACCAAACGTCACTCCATGATCATTACCTATATACTGCTTGAGCCATCGACGGACTCTCTCCATTATGAATTCTTTTGTAGTATCCGG
>CAYYNL010000192.1:0-8137 GCA_964472925.1 uncultured Fibrobacter sp.
TTCTTGAGGCAAAGGATGAGTGGTTCAAAGCCAAAACAGAATTTGAAAAAGAAGCAACCAGAACCAGAGAGAGTATCCATCAGGAACAACAGCGCCTTAAGGAGCTGGATCTTGATCTGAAAAGGCGGGAAGATCTAATCGAAAAACGGGAATCAGAATTTACTGCACGGGAAAGTTTTCTTAACACCAAGGAAAAAACCCTGCGCACCAAGGACAACGAGTTAACCCGGCTTATCGCTCAGGAAAACGAAAAACTGGAAAAAATTTCCCACATGACCCAGGAAGAAGCCAAAAAACTCCTTCTGGAGAATCTGGAAAATCAGGTCCGCTATGAATGCGCCCAGATGATCAAAGAGATTAAGGACCAGGCAAAAGCCGATGCTGAACGCGAATCAAAAGAGATCATCATTCAATCAATTCAGCGCTGTGCTGCAGATACCACCGTAGAATCAACTGTTTCTGTTGTTCATCTTCCAAATGATGAGATGAAGGGAAGAATCATTGGGCGTGAAGGACGTAATATACGGTCATTCGAAGAGGCTACTGGAATAGATGTAATAGTGGATGACACCCCAGAAGCGGTTATTCTTTCTGGTTTTGACCCTATCCGTAGAGAAATCGCAAGACTGGCACTTGAAAAACTGATCACTGATGGAAGGATTCATCCAGGCCGTATCGAAGAGCTTATCAAAAAGAGTGAAAAAGAGCTGGAAAAAATAATGAAAGAAGCAGCAGAGGAGGTTATCTTTGAGCTGGATATTCATGGGCTCAAACCGAAACTGGTCGAAATGCTGGGACGATTAAAATACAGAACCTCTTATGGACAGAATGTCCTTCAACACAGTAAGGAAGTAGCTATCCTTGCAGGTCTGATGGCTTCAGAGCTGGGTCTGGATCCAAAGATCGCAGTACGTGCAGGATTGCTTCATGATATCGGTAAGGCTATCGACAGAGAAACTGAGGGAACTCATTCTGAGCTGGGTGCGGATCTGGCCTCCAAAAACAATGAAAATGAAATCATCTGTAATGCAATTGCGGCCCATCACGAAGATGTGCCCCCTATCTCCGTTTATCCGATTCTTATACAGGCTGCAGATACAATCTCCAGCACTAGACCTGGGGTTCGCCGTGAAACCCTTACCAATTACATCAACCGTCTCACTAAACTGGAAGAAATTGCTGATTCTTTCAGAGGAGTAAGTAAATCTTATGTAATTCAGGCGGGTCGTGAAATAAGATGTATGGTTGAACCGGAAACAATTAACGATGCCCAGGCTGAGGAGATGGCCGGACAGATTGCCCTGAAAATTCAGGATGAAATGGAATATCCCGGACAGATCAAAGTCACTATCATCAGAGAAAGCAGATACACTGAGTACGCTAAATAATGAAAGTACTATTTATTGGTGATATTTTCGGAAATGTCGGGAGGCGTATCCTTGCAGAACGCCTCCCTTCATTTATTAATGAGCATGCCATAGATATCTGTATAGGCAACGGTGAAAATGCGGCAGGAGGTAAGGGGCTTACCGGCAAACTATTCAAAAAGCTCCGTAAATATGGCGTACAGGTGGTTACCGGTGGAAATCATTCGTTTACAGTGCCAGATAATGAGTACAGTTTTATGGAAGATCCCAATGTACTAAGGCCTTTTAATTATCCTCCGGGCAATATAGGCAAAGGATCTACTATTTATACTCTTCCTGATAATCGCAGCATCGGAGTGCTTAACCTTCAGGGAAGAACATTTCTTAATCAGGCTATAGACTGCCCTTTTCGTTCAGCCGATGTAGCAGTTCAAAAGATCCGGGAAACCACCCCTGTTATCCTCATCGATTTTCATGCAGAGGCTACCAGTGAGAAAATCGCATTTGCTAATTATATGGATGGCCGTGTAAGTGCTGTTGTGGGTACTCACACTCATGTGCAGACTGCAGATGAAAGGGTTCTGCCCGGTGGGACCGCCTTCATAACCGATGCAGGAATGACCGGTCCTGAGGATTCTGTGATCGGCATGCAAAAAGAACTAGTGCTTAGAAAATTTCTTTTACAGACTCCGGTACGTTTCGAACCTGCAGAATCCAGTCCTCTGCTTAATGGGGTTATTATTGATATTGATGATAGTTCTGGAAAAGCTGTTTCTATCACCAGAATTCATGAACGGATTGTTTTTAAATGAATGAGCCTTTTGTATTTCTTTCCCCCCAACAATCAGATCATCCATACACTATAAGTGAAATCAATGAAGGAATTTCACTTCTGTTGGAATCAGGCAACACTCTGGTATGGGTGGAAGGAGAGATTTCTAACTGGAAACCGTCTTCCAGCGGACATTGTTACTTCCGATTAAAAGACCAGGAGTCACAGATTCCTGCTGTAATCTGGCGTAATTCGGCTCAGCAACTTTCTTTCAAGCCACAGGACGGAGATGCTGTAATAGCGATAGCATCCATACGTGTTTATCAGAAGGGTGGTTATTATCAGTTGGATATACACCGGATGCAGCCTTTAGGTTGTGGAGCACTCCATGCGGCTTTTGAAAAACTCAAAAAGAAACTGGAACAGGAAGGTTTGTTTGATATTTCCCATAAAAAGCCTCTTCCTGATTCCATATCAACAGTGGGAGTAGTGACCTCAAAAAGAGGAGCAGCTTTCCAGGATATAATAAGGGTTATATCATCACGGGCACCTCAAACCAATATCATCATTGCAGATGTTGCGGTGCAGGGAGATACAGCCGCAGCTTCAATTGCTGCTGCAATTCACAATTTCAATGATTATGGCAAAGTAGACTGTATCATTGCAGGCCGGGGCGGAGGTTCAATCGAGGACCTATGGGCATTTAACGAGGAGATTGTAGCCAGAGCAATATACGAGTCAAAAATACCGGTAATCTCTGCTGTGGGCCATGAAATTGATTTTACCATAGCAGATTTTGTTGCCGATCTGAGAGCTCCCACCCCATCTGCAGCCGCAGAGATGGTTGTTGCGGATAATAAGGAAAGTCAAAGATATTTTACTGCTTATGTAGAAAGATTCAGTATTGCTTTTCAAAAATATTATCTGAAAATACAGAATCAGTATGATGGGTTAATTAGCAGAAATGCGCTTCGTCGGCCTTTGCGGATGCTTTTGGAGTCGAGTCAATATTGTGATGAACTTGAGCACCGGTGTTCAAGAGGTTTCGAAATGATCCTCAAGCGGGATATTGCCCGCTTATCGTCCGCTGTATCAAGGCTTAATTCGCTCAATCCTCTTTCGGTGCTGGCCAGAGGTTATGCTGTGATTTCAAAAGAAAATGGAAAAGCAGTTCGCAACTCCAATGAACTTACTCCTGGCGAGACAGTTAAGCTTCGTTTCTATTGCGGTTCAGCCTTGGGAAGCATAATTTCTGTTGACAGCGACAAAAATTTGGATACGGCCTTTTGACATGCAGAATGCAGTAAATTAGATTAAATAAGAAAGTTTTCATTATGAAAGAAAATAAAACTAAAAGCCGAAAATCGCAGCAGGTTTTACCTTTTGATCTCTCCACCATCTCAGAAATGTCCTTTGAGCAATCAGTAGCTGAACTTGAAAGAATGGTAGAAGAACTTGAGCGGGATGACCTTAGTCTGGAAAATGCTCTTCACTATTTTGAAAATGGAATACATCTCATTCGTAGATGTGACTCTCATTTGAAAAATGCTCAGGGGAAAGTAAAGGAATTGTTCAAGGGAGAAAACGGAGAGTTTATGGAACGGGTGCTTGGTTTGACGCTTGAATCCTTTTTAGCCGGAGAGAAACAGGATGAGTGATTTAAAAGAATATTCCCAAAGAGTATCACATGCCACAGATGCTACCCTCGATAAGGTACTTCCTGCAGAAACCACTTATCCCGATTCAATTCACAGATTGATGCGTTACAGTACATTTGCAGGTGGCAAAAGGATTAGACCATGTCTTTTAATGGCTACTTATGAAGCCTGTGGTGGAAATTTTGGCGATGAGCAACCGCTCCTGGTATCAGCTGCACTCGAGATGTTCCACACCTTTTCGCTTATTCATGATGACCTGCCCTGTATGGATGATGATGATTTCCGAAGGGGAAAACCTACTGCACACAAAGCATTCAATGAGGCTTTAGCAGTTTTGGGAGGAGATGCTCTTTGCATCTCAGCTTTTGAAGTTCTGACCAGAATCGGCAGAGTCGATATCATAGCTGAAATTGCCGGAGCTCTTGGAACAAAGGGCATGATTGGCGGGCAGGTGGTAGATATCGAATCTGAAGGCAAAGCAGTCACCCGTGAAGTTGTAGAATATATTCATCTCAATAAAACTGCAGCCCTTATCTGTTCCTCCATAAGAATTGGTGCAATGCTGGCTAACGCTTCACAGGATGTACTTGATAAGCTTACATCATTTGGGAAACGGGTGGGTCTGGCTTTTCAGGTAGCAGATGATATTCTGGATGAAGAAAGTACTACTGAACAGCTAGGCAAAGATGCCGGAAGTGACAGAGAAAACGGTAAGGCAACTTTCCCTTCAGTTTGCGGAATAGAGCAATCCAAAAAGATTGCTCAGCAGCTCATCGATCAAGCCTGTTCAGACATTGAATTTTTGGGTAAAAAAGGGGAGATCCTTAACGATCTTGCAAGATATGTTATCACTCGTATATCATGATCTTGCGGCTTTTCTAATTTTATCAGAATCTAATAAAACTACTCTGCAATTCAACCGCCCTCCATCATATTCACTCTGACTGATATTATGATATAATTAATGATATTTATTGAAATTAAACCTCATTTTATGAAATATCATGAATCAGTCATTTTCAATATTTGATCTTTTTTCCCTTTTCTGTGGACTCGCTATCTTCCTTTATGGGATGCAACAGGGAGAAAAAAGCCTTCGTTCTGTTGGCGGTGCAGATCTTCGTAAACTGATCAATATCATCACCAGTCATCGTTTGAGCGCCTATTTGGCCGGAGTAGTTATTACCCTCATCACTCAGTCATCAACGGCTACCACTGTGATGCTGGTTAGCTTTGCCAGTGCTCGTCTTTTGACACTTGGACAGTCGCTGGGGATGATCCTTGGTTCTGATCTTGGAACTACATTCACTGTTCAGCTTTTCGTCTTTAAATTTTATCAGATTGCGCCACTGATGATCTCTGTTGGTTTTTTTTCCACCCTTAATGGGAAAAACCAAAAATTCAGTGCTTATGGAAAACTGATTATGGCACTGGGGTTTATCTTTTTTGGCATGTATATGATGACCCAAAGTGTTGCCCCCCTAAGAAATCTGCCTCAATTTGAAAAATGGATGCATGATAGTCTGACTAATCCCTGGTATGGTCTTTTAACGGGAACTTTGATTACGGCAATAATCCATAGCAGTGCAGCAACTCTGGCAATCCTTATTACTCTTTTAGAGGCATACAGTAATAGTACCGGATGGATGCCTTCTGCGGTTAATTTTTTTCCGGTGATTATGGGTGCAAATCTGGGAACCTGTGTAACCGCTTTTATTTCCACTCTCAGCGGTGAACTTGAAGGTCTGCGTGTCGCCTGGGCTCATTTCCTTTTCAAGCTGTTGGGTATTGCAGTAATTTTCCCCTTTGTTGGGCTGGTCAACTACATAGACCCCTACCTCTGTGGTTCATCTGTCGCATTACATATTGCAGCATATCATACTCTTTTCAACATTCTTATCTCAATTCTATTTCTGCCTTTTCTTCAATTCTTCGAACGTCTCATTCTTAAAATGGTCAAATCAGGCAAAAAAGAACAGCAAAAATACCGCACTCTATTTTTAAACGAACAAACACTATCATTACCGGTTCTGGCATTATCTCAGGCAACAAAGGAGATTAACCACATGTCAGAGAAAGTGACCATGATGGTCGAACAATGTAAGAATCTGATAGAAAAGTTTGATCTGCCTAAAAAGAATCTGCTAGTGGAAACTGATAACGAAGTTGATTTTTATTATCAAAGTATTATTGCATTTCTCACACGGATTTCAAGGGAAGAGCTTAATCCTGAACAGGCAGTCAAGGCTTATCAGTTAATCATGGTTGCCACAGATCTTGAACATATTGGAGATCTGACATCCAAAGGAATTGCACAACTTTCAGAGAAAATAGAGTTCAGCCCTCTTCCGTTTTCTGAAGAAGGAAAACATGAAATAATGGATTTCTTTGAAATAACCATTACAAATTTAAAAGAGGTAATTGCAGCATTTGTCCTTAATGATCAACTTTTAGCAAGTGCTGTCTTTCAAAGGAAAAAAGAGGTATACCGAACTTATGATCTGCTTTTTGAGCATCACATGAACCGGCTTTATCTCAGAAAACCGGAATCTTTGCAGACAACTGCTATCCATAGCGATCTTCTGGAGGAAATACGCAGAATCAATTATCATACCTTCCGGATAGCCAATCACATGCTGCAATAATGCATACCCTGTTAGCATCGGTATATTAGCAATCATTCGCGATTTCCACTACAGTATTTTGGAGTAGAAGTTCTTTTCCGGAAAAGAACTTCATGCATTTCTAATCTACATATCTATTATTTTCTCAAATCCTGTATAACATTGAACATATCTTTGTTTGATAATACACTAAAATAACAATTCTGCTAAATTTTTGCGGTATTGAAACACATCTCTGTTAAGAAACTAAAAAGAACCTCATTATTTTATAAAAACTAACAAAGGGAGCGCAAAAAAATGAGAACACCAACCAAAATAATGTTTCTTTTAATATGTACAGCCACAGGTTTATTAGCTCAGGAAAGTGACAACCTCCTGACCAATGGGAACTTTGAAACATCTTCTCAAACTGGCTGGACTCTGTCATTATATAATGAAAATTCAGAAACCGATACCGCAAAAGCTACCAAGGAAATTGATACCCTTTCCGGTACAGCTAAAGAAGGAAAGGGATTTATGCGTATTACAGTTACAAAAGTTACTTCAGAAAACTGGCATGTCCAGCTTTTGGATCCATCATGGAAAGCAAAATCAGGCTACACCTATTATTACTCGGCATGGGTCAGGGCAGATGCTCCCCATCAGGTGCAAATTAGTGTTTACGGCGATGCCCAAAGCGTATATACCTACCGCTCCAGCAGTAACCCTATCACTGTAGATACACAATGGCAGGAATTAACAATGATGTTTACTGCAGATAAGGATGGTGCAGGTGCACATAATTTTGCATTGGTATTAGGTTTCGAAACAGGTATATACGACATAGATAACGTGGTGATAAGAGAAGAAGCACCGAATACTGATGGCGTCATTTATTTGAATGGAGACTTTGAAAAAGGTGGTTTAGGATGGAACCTGCAGGCTCAGGGTACTGCAGAGGCTACTGTCAGTTATCCGGAGGAAGGCGCAAAATCTGGTAAAAAATTCTGCCGCATCAATGTAACAGCATTGCCGGAAAAAGATTATGAGCTGCAACTGCAGGATGAATCCTGGACCTGTGAAAAGAACCGGGAATATGTGTTTGAATTTTATGCTAAAGCAGACAATGATACTTCCAGGATACAGGTATTAGCTCAGACAGGTGAAACTAGGAACTGGGCAACCCTTAGCTCAACAAATATCAATTTGACAACCGAATGGGAAAAATACAGCCTTAGTTTTACTACTGATTCTATTGCCGGAAAAGATTCGGTTAACATAAACATCACTTGCGGTTATAATCTGGGCGTTTATGATTTCGACAGTATGTCTCTTATCATGGTCCCGGTTTCGGTTCGCCCCTCTTCCAGACCGGCGTTCTTTAACAAGTCACAGCCTTTTACAATCCGTATTTTGCCAGGCCAGCTCCAGTGTGTTTTAGGTGAAAACAGATATGCTAATAAAATCGACATTCATGATCTGCAGGGGAGGCTTTTCTATTCCGCCAATTTAAATGGAAATAAAACAAACAACTACCTTCTCCCCCGCCCTTCCAGTGGCACATGGCTTATAAAACTCGATTCCGGTAATAACATTCAGCAACAGAAAGTTGTTCTTCCGTAATTTTACAGTAAACAACTTATTTACCATAAAACTTGAGAGTTTACCATTAATGAGTTCCTAAATTAATGGTAACAGTTTGTGCTACTTGTGAAGATAAAAATAAGGTAATAAGGT
>CAYYNL010000193.1:0-8070 GCA_964472925.1 uncultured Fibrobacter sp.
GCGCAATAGATTACGTGTTATTCGCGTCAATCTACTGCGGTTTTTAGGATTATTTTGACTTTCTATACTTTCACTAAATTGACAATACACTCAACTAACTTTTCCATGGCATCAACCGAGCACCATTCAGCTCTGCTGTGATGATTTCCGCTGCCAGTAAAGAGATTGGGTGTAGGAAGTCCCATGGCTGTAAGCCGCGATCCATCAGTTCCCCCACGGATCGGTTTCCAGAATGGCTCAATTCCACTCTCTTTAACCGCTTTCCATAACCGCTCGGTTACATGGGGATATTTAGCCAACTCATCAGCCATATTTCGATAAGTTTCAGTTACAGTCAGTCTGATTTGAGTTTCCGGAAACAATCCCTTTACTTCGTTTATAATTGCCTCCAGAATCTGTTTCTGTGCTTTCAACCCTTCGGTTTTAAAATCTCTAAGAATGAGCTTTATCACAGAAGAGGAAACATCTCCTTGTGCACTGGTGGGATGAATAAATGGCTGATAACCATCGGTACTCTCTGGCGCCATATCCAATGGAAGCCTCCTGATAATTTCAGCCATGGCTCTGATTGAATTAACCATAATGCCTTTTGCGGTCCCGGGATGAATATCACGGCCAATAATTTCTATTATAGCGGCATCTGCTGAGAATGTTTCCTTGTTTAATTCACCTGTAAAGCCGCCATCAACGGTGTAGGCGAAATCTGCACCGAATTTCCTCAGGTCGAAATGATCTGCCCCCTGCCCTATCTCTTCATCTGGAGTAAATGCAATCTTTATTTCCCCGTGTACTATCTCAGGATTTTTCACCAGATACTCGACTGCGGTCATTATCGCAGTTATCCCAGCCTTATCATCTGCTCCCAGAAGAGTGGTGCCATCAGAAGTAATTATAGTATGGCCAATGCAATTTTTAAGTTCCGGACACTCCGATTCGCGTAATACTACTCCCAAGTTTTCGTTTATAACATGATCCCCTCCCTGATAATGCTCGATCAGCGAGGGTTTGACCTCTTTTCCAGGCAATGATGGTGAGGTATCCAGATGTGCAATCAAACCAATTTTAGGGGTTTCTTTTGTACTGTTTGAAGCTACAGTGGCCATCACATAACAAAAATTGTCCACTGATACATCCCTGAGCCCCAGCTCTTTAAGTTCAACTGCTAAAATATTGGCCAGATTAAACTGCTTTTCAGAACTGGGAAAGCTAAATGATTCCGGATCAGATTGTGTATCAATTTTTACATACCGGCAAAAACGGTCGATTAGTTTCTGTTTCATTTTTTAGCCTTTTCAGAGTGTGTAACCGATTTAAAGAACGCCGTGAAGATTTTTCAGTATTTAGTATGCTAACTATAACTTGCATAAAGTACAAAGCATGCTCCATTTTTATGTTTTAATGTAATTAGCTTCCATTAAATACCAAGCCAGGGTGAATCGAGGGGAATTTAAAGAAACACTTGTGCCACACCAATCATTTCCTCCAACCTGAAGTGTAGAACTTGAAATAAACTCTATTGGAATAGCCAATCTGGAAGCATTTAACCCAGGCCTGAATGTGAAAATAAATGAAATCTTTTCACCATTGCTTTTTATTGTTTTTATTCTTTGTCTTTTTCAGTATGGCTAAGGACAGCAGTTGGCACTATTCAATTGAAGGAAATTTTCTGATCACACTCAATACTTTCAGTGATAATTGGACAGGCTCAAGTGCAGGTTCAGTCATCTGGGTTTCAAAGCTTAATGGTATCTGGAAACGCCAGCTTACTGACTGTGTATTATCCGAAAACACACTGAAACTGGCCTTTGGCCAGACCAAAGTACAGGATAAGAAAAGTAAAAAATGGTCATCACCAGAAAAATCATCAGATAACATAAATTTTCTGTCACTTTTAAAATTCAGGTTCGGGGGATTTATCGACCCGTATTTGGCCTGGAGTTTAAACAGTCAGTTTTTAGATAATCACGTTGATTCTCACATTGTTTATATAAATCCACTGGAGATTACTGAAAGTTTGGGCCTCGCCCGAGACCTGATAAAGTCTGGAAATGTGTTCTGGAATTTCCGTTTGGGATCTGCATTAAGACAGAAAATTGATATGAATTATTTCTATGCAGGTGATTCAACACGACCAGGATATTTTGGAACAGAAATTATCAATGATGGTGGTGCTGAACTGGTTTCTGAACTTAGGGTACGAAGCGGTAATTTCTTCAGGTTTTCAACAAAGTTGCGTCTCTATCAGGCTTTTATAAGCACCGAAGCACTAAAATCTTCACTTAACAATTTCTGGCGTTATCCGGATATAAATCTTGAGTGTTCTGTTAATTTGAATATAACTAAAAATATTCTATTCAATTATTATATTAATGTAATTTATGATAAAGAAACCAGTATAGATTTAAAATTTAAACAGTCGATGGGTGCAGGACTCGGGATTAATTTTTCCAGCAAAACAAAAAAATTGTAACTGTATCGTTTTTTTTTCAAAGGCTAAAGTTTACCCGTCTACCTTCATCAATACCCGATTCCAGGATAATATCTTGAATTCAATAGAAAAATCGGAAAGCACCAGTATAGTATTTTAGGAGGAGTATTATGTATCAAAAAAAGGAGTATATCAAAATGGAGACTGCAATCCGTTTAAAACAAAAAATCAATTCCGAGAAGTTAGTGATCTCCATCCCTGAAATAAAGAAACTTATCGGGCAGGAAGTGGAGATTATGATTCTGGTAAAAGGTGGTATTGATGGTGAGGGAACTCCACCAAAAGCATTACAAAACTCTCCTCATGTAGCCGGTTCAGTTATTCTTGATCAGGAAGCCATGCTTCAAATGCTTGAGAACAGATTCAGATAGTTTGAGATTTAAGAGTTCAGATTCGAGATTTGAGATTTATGTTCTTCTAAAATCCTGAATCTTACATCTCAAATCTGAACTACTTATTTATACTTCAGCTTAAATATAAGAATGATGACTGCTGAAATAAGAGTCAGCAGGTTGGACAAGATTACAGGCCACTGTAACAGATATACTCCATAGATAAGCCATAAAAGAACTCCAATGGTAAAAAGCAGGAACATCCATAAAGAGATGTCTCTGGTTGAACGGGTTTTACAGACCCTGATAAGTTGGGGAAAAAATGAGATGGTGGTAAATGTTCCTGCAACCAGGCCTATGACAGTGATAAAGTCCATGAGATATCCCTTTTTTAATCTTATACCTGAATAGTCTGAAGTTAGGTTGTACTGCTGTTTTTTCAGCAGTGGAAATATAATTAGGGAAATTCTGAGTTTGTATATATAGAGAGGAAAAGATGCTGAGAAATTCGCAAAGTTAGCTGAGTTGGACTTGATCTCAAGGAGAGTAATATTATTTCTTTTTCAGATCTTAATTAATTGTTATCTTGAGAGGCTGACATTTTTATTTCTCCGGAATTGATTTTTATTGAACGGAATGTATTTTAAGCCATTGAATAGAAAATTTAACCTTTTTTCTACCAGGATGTGTTCTGAATAAGCTGATAATTTTAGTCATTTTTCTATTATAAAAAGGAGCAAATGCATGTTCGGGTGTCATATTGGTAAACTCTTTCAGGTCACAGTTTCTGGTGGCTCATATCAGGAAGGTTTGACTTCGATTATTCAGGGAATCCCTTCAGGAATGCTTATTTCAGAACAGGAAATTTATAGTGATCTGCTCCTTAGAAAACCAGGTGCAGACGAACTTTCATCCCCACGAAAAGAACCCGATCTGCCGGTAATTTACACAGGGCTCAATTCTGCAGATACCATTGAAAATGCCGGAAATGAAAACCATACCAACGGAACCCCTCTTACGGTCCTTATACCAAATCTGGACAGACACTTCATTCATATTAAGCAGTACCAGGATACCAACAGGACACCTCGTCCAGGCCATGCCTCTTATGCATCCTTCATGAAATACGGACCGGATGATGATTCTATCGGAGCCGGAATTTTCAGTGGCAGATACACCTCTGCTATAGTAGCTGCAGGATTTGTGGCAAAAAAGATTCTTTCATATTCTGGTATCAAGGTGTTTGCTTTTGTAAAAGAGATGGCTGGAGTACGCTGTCCTGAGATGGATTACCGGATTATACAGGAAAAATGTGAATCATATAAAAAGATGCGTTGTGACCATGATCCTTTTTATCAGGAAATCTATGTTAAAAACCGTATCAATATGTCTATGCGTTTTCTGCAAAAGATGAGTATCTTTGCTCAGATCGAGAAGGAAATTGATGATATTAGGAGTAAAGCACCGGTGATGGATCATCAGCAGATAAGGGAAAAATACAATGTACATTCAATTGTTAATTGTCCCGATATTGAAACAGCCCAGGAAATGGTAAACGCTGTTAACCGGATTTCTTCAACCGGAGATTCTGCAGGAGGTATCGTGGAAGTAGTTGCCACTGGAGTTCCGGTTGGTCTTGGAGAACCAGTTTTCGATAAACTTGATGCAGAATTAGGAAAACTTCTTGGACTTGGAGCGGTTAAAGGGGTTGAAATCGGTGCTGGATTTGCGGTTAAGGATATGACTGGATACCAGTCTAACGATCGTATGCATTCTGAGAACAACAAAGTTGTTTTCGATTCAAATAATGCTGGTGGTATAACTGGTGGATTAGCCACAGGTCAAAATATCATAGCCAGAATTGCAGTTAAAGGTACTCCTACCATCGATAAAAAACAGACTACCATTGACAAATATACCTTGGAGAACAAAGAACTGGCTGCAATAACCCGTAGAGATCCTACTATTGTAGCTCGTATCTGGCCGGTTGCTGAAAATTATACTGCTATAGTATTGTTGGATCAGCTAATTGCTCATTATGGTTATCAGACACTGAGAAAAACCATTAAATAGGTTTTGACCTGAATCAGTTTATCGGTTCTGTTTTTATTGAAGGCTTGATTATTCAGCAAAACTATTGATCGACGCTGATGAATGAAATTAATATCAGTTATGTATACAAAATACTATTTTGGAGTTATGTTATAGACCGCAGCTATTTTTGATGCATTAACGATGAACTGCAGTAAGGTGTTTCTGCACTAAATCGGGCACAAAGAGTTGCTAGCTGGAAGGGTAGTTGTATGCGATTTATTTATGCGTTTCAATTAATGTTCTTACTTGGTTTCTCCTCAATATCGTTCATTGGAAATCAGATCATTTTTGCGCAAAATGATGATTTTGACATTGAAAGTGGAGACTGGCCTGATTTCTCAACAGATGATGTGGAAGAGGGGTCTATTTCTGAGCCAGTTGAAAGTAAACCGGTGGATAATCCGGCTACTCCAAAGCCTGTCGAAAGCAAAGTGGCAGAACCGGTAAAAAAAGTGGAACCTGCTGCTGAACCGGTTTATTCTAAACCAGCTGAACCAGCCCAAAGCCAGCAGCCATCTTATTCTTCCACTCCTGATCCAGAGCCGGTTAACACTAAACCAAAACCAGCATATCAGGCAGCAGTTTCCAGTAGCATTAAACGCGCGGGTCCACCACTAATGATGATTGCCCGTCCTACATACGCCCCCTACTCTAGTGAACAAAAAACGATGTATATCTCTGCTATTGCAGAAGCATACTTTCATTTCAAGCTTGGTGCGCTCACTCAAATCCAGGTTATCCCTCAGGAAAAAATGGCAAATAATATTCAGTATTACAGAGATTTTACCCGCCGTATCTCCAGAGCCTCCTATTTAGAGGCTGCAAAAAAACTGGGTGCCACATATCTCATCTATCATGAATATGAACCTCAAGGGAAAAAAATTCAATATAATCTTGAACTTTACTCAATTTCAGACAACCAGAAGCTATATGCAGAAAAAAAAGAAATAGATCTAGCCGAATTTGAAGCCGGTTTGCTTGAATGCGTAAATGACATTGCTTCAACTATCGTACAGTCTATTCCTTCCAATATAAATAAGGTTTTTGCGGAAGATATTCTGGGGAACAATTCCAAAGCTATCGAAGCCCTTGGATCGCAAATAGTTGCAGAGGGCGATTATTCCAAAAATAAAGCAGAAGCTGTTGTTTCTGGTTACGAAAAAATCTGTAACCAGAATTCAAAAATGCATCTGGCAGCATTCGTAGCCGCTAATGCCTTTGCCAGGGCTGGTCAATTCGAGAAAGCAATAAATTATCAGAGAAAACTCATTTCAAATTTTGGTAGCAATTATCCTGGGCTCTATTTGAGAATTGCCAATTATTACAAAATGCAAAAAAGCTATAACGATGCTCTGGATGCAGCAGAAGAAGCGAAAAGAAATCCTGACCTTGATCTTCCTGCCAGTGCAATGATAGCAAGCATTTACGAAGCCAAAGATGATCTGAGCCGTGCGCAGAGCGAATACCAGGCGATTCTGAAAAAAGGTGGCGAAGATGCAAATATTTATTTTGATCTGGCTCTGGTAAGTATAGGTTTGAAAAATATTGCTCAGGCCAATAATTATCTGTCAAAGGCAGCCAGTGCCGGACGAGAACTGGACAGAAGTGATTATTTCGAACTTGGTCTTCGCTATGCTGAAATGGGAGCCAACGATGAGGCTATCGATGCGTTTAACAACAGTCTGGGTATTCAGCAGGATAATGAAGAAGCCTGGCTTCAGCTTGCTCAACTTTATGACAAAATGAATCGCCAGAGTGACGCTGCTCAATGCTATATCAGTCTTTTTCACATGAATAATTCTGCCAATAAAGATTATCTTGTTAAAGCTGGTCTTATCTATGAATCACTTAATATGCCTGACCGGGCCAAAGATGCTTATGATCTTTATCTTGCCAGACAATTTAAAAACCCTGAAGTATCAGTCCGACTTGCAAAAATCGAAGTGGCTAATCAAAACTGTAAACGAGCTATTGATCTTATCAACGATATTGATACCAATTCGACTTATGGAATAGATGTGAAAAAAATCTATGAATCCTGCAAGCATGAACGTCGGGTTGTGGTTGTCAACAAAGATGATCCTGCACAAAAAGGATGGGCAGCTCTATTTGCCTGGAGGCTAAGTTCCAGTCTTCTTACCGCTGCCGGAGCCGGAGTGGGCTTCTATTTCAATAAACAGATTGAAGATGCCAACCAGAAATACATAGACAGCAAATCTCAGGCAGAAGTTTTAAACTTGAATAGCGACAGGGAAACATATAAAACTGTAAGAAATCTTTGTTATCTGGGAGGAGCCGTTGGACTTACCAGTCTTACCGCTTCAATCGCTTTACCAATTATTTCCCGGAAGTGAGGTATTTATGTTGATGAATAAGAAGAAGATCCTCTTATTGTCGTCTCTGGTGATATTCTTCGCCAGTTGTACCATATTCTTTGTCAGTTGTGCTAAGGTTGAATACATTAATCCTCTTGACCCGAAAAGCGAAAACTATGTAGGTCCTGACTCTGCCGGAGATCGTGATGGTGATGGTATCGCCAATATTTATGACAAAGACGATTCTCTGTTTAGAAAGGATACGGATTATCCTGTCATTGAACTTCTGGGTAAAAACCCTGACACTCTCAGATTTAAGCTAAGTGAAGATTCAAAATTCAACGAAAGAATTAACCAACTTAAACAAGATTACAAGTGCTATGATCCCTCAGACAAATCTATTGACAACAGTGATGTTATTGTAGATGTTAATGTAGCATTATTTGGGGGTAATAACTACAATATTAAATATTCTGTATCGGACACATCTGGCAATTACACCAGAGTAATCAGAGACATAGTAGTTGAAATACTACCGGAAGATGATACCGTTGCTCCATCCATCTCTCCCAACGCTGATGCGGTAACCTCGGATACTGCCATTATATATATTGGGACAACTATTGATTATTTGTATTATGTATACATCTCCGATCTGGATAACTCCGTTTTCGAGATAGGCAAAAATGTTACGCTGGAAGGCAACGATAAGGTAGACATAAATAAAGTAGGTATCTATAAAGTTAAATACACTGCAGTGGATTCTTCAGGTAACAGGAGCAGCTATACTATTTACTTTAAAGTAATAGATGATGGTGGCAGTCATTCCGAAGCAAAAATC
>CAYYNL010000194.1:0-8067 GCA_964472925.1 uncultured Fibrobacter sp.
TTCTCCGGGTCACTAACTAAAACCATACTAATTATGAGCTTATTCTAAAAGCCATGGTTCGGTAATCATGAAAAATATGGATTGCTCTCCCAGTTTGAAGGAAACCATCCTGCGACTTCTCTAATTGATACCACAAGGTTTTTAATCTTCAACTATGCTTTCCCTTTATCCACCCCAACTGCGGAAATTAGGTTAAATCAGTCTGAATAGTCTTCAAGATTAAATCCGGTTTGCACGCAGGTATGTTTTCAGAAATGGGGGACATTCCATCTCCAGAGTATCAAAATTGATAAAGCTGAGCAGTTACAAAAAACTTCTTATCCTTTGGCGCTTATCTGATTAGGAAAGACTAACAATGCCTATACTTTTTGGAATACATTAACTGCCAATACTGAATCGGTCGGCTATTTATTGATAACATCCCCTTCAACTATCAGAGTGTGTACTGAAAAGACCAGCAGGAAAATCGATCTGTAATAGGTGCGCACATTTATTAGTGAGCTACCCTGTGGTTCCCCCTTTAATGCCGCTCTTATGGCCACATTGTAATCAGGTTTTGAGAGAGGTAGAACATTAAATAAACTAATTGTAGTTTGCTTTCCCTGAACCGATTTGGTAGTCTTGTAATTCTTGTCCCTCAAAGGCTCGATCGATGGACTGAGCCCTGCAGGAACATATACACATCCGGAAAGCACCATCACCGATAATAAAAACAATTTTAAAATTATCTTCATCAAAAACTCCTCTTTGTTTTA
This sequence comes from uncultured Fibrobacter sp., assembly GCA_964472925.1. Classification (GTDB taxonomy): domain Bacteria; phylum Fibrobacterota; class Chitinivibrionia; order Chitinivibrionales; family Chitinispirillaceae; genus JAAYPC01. The sequence goes on from CAYYNL010000194.1 coordinate 756, forward strand.
TCAGACTTACGGGAATTCTTCTTAGGAATTTTAACAAAGAGGACTCCGGTTTTCAACAGGGAATTAATGACAGCTTCAGTCAAATATTTATCTGTATAGAGACAGGAAAAAGATTTCTCTGCAGGAATCGAAAGTCTGTTTAAAGGTATTCTAAGATAATTTCCAGGGTTCTTAGTATCGTTTTCGGAGTTCAAAACTTCACTATTGGTGTTCTGAACCTGGACAATGCAAAGGGCAGTACGTAGCCTGCTGTATAGCAGTCCGGAGCTCCAATATCACTGCTTAGGGAAGTCTGAGCTCCGATACAAGAGTCAAGCACACTCGAAAAAGCAGTCAAGGTGTTCCTTGACTGTAACAAATACCTGAGGTGATATTCTTCCAGACCATTAGCCTTCAAATTTTTTGAAAAGAAGACTGGCATTCTGACCACCAAAACCGAAATTATTGCTTAGGGCCATTTTAACCTCCTTTTTCACTGCCTTACCAAGGGTAAGATCAACTTTTACTTCGATTTCAGGATCAAGATTGCAGGTATTAATGGTGGGTGGAATGATTCCATCTCTAATGGCAAGTACTGTGGCAACCGCCTCAATGGCACCAGCAGCACCCAGTAAATGACCTGTCATAGACTTGGTGGCACTCACATGCAACTTTTCCAGATTGTTTTGGAATAACTTTTGGACTGCAAAGAGCTCCGGAGGATCACCAGCCGGTGTGGAAGTTCCATGCAAATTTACATAATCGACCTGTTCAGTTGAGACTCCGGCATCATCCAATGCCCTGGCCATTGCCTGAAATATTGATCTGCCTTCAGGATGAGGTAATGTTGCATGGAAAGCATCTGCAGTCAAGCCGCAACCGACAAGCTCTGCAAAGATAGGTGCATTGCGTGACTGGGCATGTTCCAGAGACTCTAAGACTAAAGCCCCTGCTCCTTCTCCCAATACAAATCCATCACGGTCTTTATCAAATGGTCTGGAAGCAATCTGGGGGTTATCGTTGTTTTCTGAAATAGCCCGCATACAACTGAATCCCCCTAATCCCACAGGGTTAATCGATGCTTCTGATCCCCCTACAATAAACAAATCTGCCTTGCGAAGCCGTATAAGGTTAAAAGCATCACTTATAGCATGTGCAGAAGATGCACAGGCTGAAACAGTACCATAATTTGGCCCCCGTAAATCGAATCGGATTCCAATAATACCGGCAGCAATATTAGAAATCATCTTGGTTATAAGATGAGGTGAAAAACGCGGTTTAAAATCGCTTTTTGTATACTGAATGACTTCTTCCTGAAGTGTTAAAAGGCCACCAACTCCGGAGGCAAAAATTACTCCAGCCCTGTAAGGATCTTTGATCATGCCTTTTATTGCTGCCTGCTCAAAAGCCTGAGAAGCAGCTGCAATTGCATATTGTGTATACAAATCATAGGATTTAATCTCTTTTTGTTCCATGTATTCTGAAGGCTGGAAGCCCTTTACTTCACACGCAAATCTGGTTTTATATCTGGAAGCATCCATTTTAGTAATAGGCCCAGCCCCGCTGACCCCCTCCTGGAGCGCATTCCAATAATCATTTAGGGTATTACCAATTGGAGTAACAGCACCCAAACCAGTCACTACCACTCTGTCTGTTATCATCACGAACTCCTTCCATTGATTTATACCATTCGGTATAATAATCCGATATATTCTTTATTTACTTTTTCACTCGCAGTTGTTCTATCATTTCATCAATTTTGTCCAGAACGATCCCCAAACTTGAACTGTCATTATAAGCTTTGGACATCATGGTTGCTCCCTCAAGCAGTGCAATAAAAAGAGTCGCTATCACATGTGGATTGGCATTAGGCTGAATTTCTCCATTTCTTATTCCTTTGGTAATTATGGAAGCGAAATAACGACGCCAGATCTCCAAGGCTTTAACAACTCTTTGCTGAAGCTCAGGGTTGGTATCATCGGCTTCAATAGAGGTATTAAGAATGGGACAGCCACCTTTTACAGGCCAGAATTCAGGAAAAGTCCGGTACATATCAAAAATTGCCCGAAGTTTTTCGATTGCATTGTCTTTCTTTTTCGCTTCAGATTCCATTCGCTCGTGTATAAGTGAGCGGGCATAATCAAAACAGGCAACTGCCAGTTCCTCTTTGTTTCGGAAAAGCCCGTAAATACACCCCTTGGTTAACCCGGTTGCGTTTTCAAGATCTGACAAAGAAGTACCCGTATACCCCTTCTGATTAAATACGGGCGCACACTTTTCTAAAATAAAATCCCTGGTTTTCTCTGATTTCTTCATTTTCCAACAGCTTTATTATTTTTCTTTTAAGATTAATAAGAATATACCATCTGGTATTTTTTTTACAAACAGATTACTGTTAACTGGAGGATAATTGCAGCAAAAATAAACTGAGGATGTCTACAACAGAACCAGGACATAAAGCGTGTGTCAAAAAACAGGTGGATCTGACCTAATAAACTAATAAGGCCTGCACCGCGTTAAACCTAATTTCCGTAGTTGGAATGGACACAGTCGAGTATCAGATTGAACTGATAAGACTTGAAGGTGTTCAAAGCTTTATCGGCAAGGTGATAAAGTCAAAACACCGGCAATGGCTTAGCAATTAATACCGATTATTATCAGGATGCAAATGAGCTACATCCAACTGCAGAATTTAGGTTTAAGAATCATAAATTCACTTCAGATTAAATTCGGCAAATTCCCAATCTATGCAGTTATTAACAAAAGCCATTACATAGTCCTGACGTTTATTCTGATAATCCAGATAATACGCATGCTCCCACACATCGATTGCCAGAATTGGCTTCTGGTTATGAGCAATCGGGTTGTCTGCATTTGATGTTTTAGTTACCTTAAGTTTATCTCCTTCCATGACCAGCCAGGCATAACCACTGCCAAATTGATCATTGGCCATTGCGGAAAATTCTTTGGCAAAATTATCGTAACTTCCAAAAGATGACTCAATTGCATTCTTGATTCTACCCTTAGGGATTTGACCTCCCTGTGGTTTCATACAATTCCAGTAAAACCAATGATTCCAGCTTTGAGCAGCATTATTAAACAGCTTAATAGATACTGCATTTCCTGCAGTTGCCTTGATTATCTCCTCAAGATTGAATTTCTCAAATTCAGTTCCTTTGATAAGCTCATTGGTGGTGGAAATGTATTTGTGATGATGCTTATCATGATGAAACGATAAGGTTTTCTCCGATACATAAGGTTCCAGTGCATTATAAGGATATGGAAGTGGTGGTAATTCAAAAGGTGCAGCAGCTTTAATAAGATTCAATGATCTGTTTTCCATAATTACTCTCCTTTATAAAAGTTTAAATGCCCGATTACTAAATACAGCAACCAATCAGCAAAGCAAATACCACATAGAGAAAAAACAATTAATATCCACATTGACAGTATTCTGACTTTCTGTTATTTTTAACCCGATTCAGAAGGTTTCTGAATAATTTTTTTATAACCATTGCTGTAACAAATGAGTTTCTGGGATATCTTTATGAAAAAGACTGTTTGGGCTTTTTTACGGCACCATTCAGTCTTTTTTTTGGACTCTCTTTAAAACAGATATCCGGAGTTAAAATGAGCATATTGACCGACAAAAACATACCTGTAGATAATGATAAGCCGCTGGGGACTTTCAGTGAAGTTAAGCTAATTACAGGAAACCAGGAAACTAAATTGCCAGTGGTTCAATCCCGCGCAGGCATTTCAGGTATTAACATCTCCAAACTCAAAGAACTCACCGGTTTTGTCAGCTATGATAATGGTATGGCTAACACAGCAGTATGCCAAAGCAGCATAACCTATGTTGATGGAGAACGAGGTCTGCTGATGTACCGGGGATATGACATCGAAAGTCTAACCCGAAACTGCACATTTGTCGAAGTCGCTTACCTGTTGATCCATGGAAAACTGCCAAATAAGGAAGAATTACTGCAATATAGCAAATATCTTAACGAACACTCATTAATCCATGAAGATATGCAGCATTTCTTCACCGGATTTCCACCTAATTCCCATCCAATGTCCATACTCTCGGCCATGGTCACATCACTTTTCTCTTTTTATCCTCATATAATGGAAAATGATCCTAATTTTGAAATTACCGCAGCACGACTTATATCCAAGGTACGCACCATAGCTGCATATTCCTATAAAAAATCCCGTGGCGAACCAATTATCTATCCAAGGGAAGATCTTAGTTATTGTGCTAATTTTCTTAACATGATGTTCTCATCACCAGTAAAAGCCTATACCCCAGACAAGTTTGTGGTTTCCGCGCTAAATAAGCTGCTTATTTTGCATGCAGATCACGAGCAGAATGCCTCCACTTCTGCAGTAAGACTGGTGGCCAGTGCACATGGAAATCTTTATGCTGCTATTTCTGCAGGAATAAGTGCACTGTGGGGAGAGTTGCATGGTGGAGCAAATCAGGCGGTTATAGAAATGCTGCAGAAGATCAAAGCCGATAATGGCAATGTTGAAAAGTACATCAGACTGGCAAAAGATAAATCATCCCCTTTCCGGTTAATGGGATTTGGACATGCAGTTTATAAAAACTATGATCCACGTGCAAAACTGGCAAAAGAGCTCTGTGACACATTGCTGCCATATCTAAACGTTAAAGACCCATTACTGGAAATTGCACAAAAAATTGAAGAAATCGCCTTGAAAGACGAATACTTCATATCACGTAAATTGTATCCCAACATTGACTTCTATACTGGTATTCTATACCGTGCTATTGGTATACCGACTAATATGCTGACAGTTATGTTTGCCATTGGCCGCCTGCCAGGCTGGATTGCACATTGGAAAGAAACTGCAGATACCCATGGTGGTAAAATCTATCGTCCCCGCCAGATCTATATCGGGCCTAAAAAACAGCACTTTATCAAAATGGAGGACAGACTGCCGGGTCAATAAGATACTTTGCCGGCTTTATGAATCGCTCATGAACTCTTCCAATAAACAAATCTCTGAAGCTGCCGCAATTATCAGTAATGGTGGAATAGTGGCCTTCCCCACCGAAACAGTATATGGACTGGGTGCAGATGCTACAAATCCAACTGCGGTAGCCCGAATCTTTGAAGTAAAACAGCGCCCCAGACTAGATCCCCTCATTGTCCATATCGCAGAACACGTTCAGATAAATGAAGTAGTCTGTTCGGTGCCCCCTAAAGCAGCTTTATTGATTGAAAAATTCTGGCCAGGCCCATTAACATTAATTCTGCCTAAAAAAGAGATCATCCCCGATATCGTCACATCAGGACTTTCAGGAGTTGGTATTCGAATGCCTGATAACAATATCGCTCGTTCCATGATATCTCTTTGCGGCAAACCGGTAGCTGCCCCCAGTGCCAACAAATTCGGCTCGATCAGTCCTACCAGCGCCGCTCATGTCTACGAACAGCTTGGCAACTGTGTCGATATGATCCTGGATGGAGGCAGTTGCAGTGTCGGTGTGGAATCTACTATTGTTTCTTTTATGTATGAAGACCCTATTCTTTTGCGCCCGGGTGGCCTAAGCCTGGAATCGATTCAGAAAGAGATCGGCAAAGTGGTTATCCCTGATACTACCGATTACAAAAATGCATCTCCAGGAAGATGTCTGAGACATTATGCACCGTCAACACCCTTGCGATTCAATAAAGATACTGCATCTTTCCATAATAATATGAAAGTGGGTCTATTAACCCTGAAAGGCGATTTGACTGGTGATTACACAGTAGTAGAAGTATTATCCAAAACAGGGAATCTAAATGAAGCTGCATGTAACCTCTTTGCAGCATTAAGAAGGTTGGATTCGGCTGGACTGGATCTGATCATTGCAGAAAAGGTGCCTGATGAAGGATTGGGAAGAGCGATTAACGACCGATTGCTCCGGGCTTCTGTCAGCAGAAACGACTAAGAGAATAACAATTAACGAGTAACGATTACATAATTAAGCCCACTTCTTTGAAACTGAATTTTGATGATCACAGAAAGTTCAATTAAAACGACTCCTAAATATTTCCGATCTATCGATGGCTTGCGGCTGCTGGCATCGATTAATATCGTTTTACTTCATCTTGAAGTAATGGGGGGCTTAAACGATCTTAACGGCGCACCAGCATGGCTTTTCAAATTGATTAAAGGTCCTGCTTTCCATGCCAGTATCTTCTTTTTACTGGGTGGTTTCATTTTTACCATAAAATTTGCCCCTCATTCACAGGATTTTAAACCACTTCCATTTCTGCGCAAACGGTTCTCCGAACTATTCCCTCTACATGCGATCACTACATTAATGATGGTAATAATCTTTACCATCCACAGTAGTGTCAATGAAAACCTGGATCTGACAAAACTCATCTATTCTGCACTATTACACTTATCACTTCTATACTCTTTTTTCCCTTTTTTCAGCTACACTTTAAATACTCCATCCTGGGCACTGTCCGCTTTTTTTCTCTGTTATCTATTATTTACTCCGGCACTGAAATTTGTTGCTTCCATAAAAAGCAAAAAACTTCTGCTATTATTCTCTTTTCTCTGCTGCCTTCCCCCGCTTTTATGGGGCTTACTTTACGGAGCACTTGGCACGCCAGAAAATCTTTACCATTTTTTTCATATATTCGCGCCAGTGCGTTTTTTTGAATTCTTAACTGGAATGCTGCTGGCCCGTTTTTATCAATTATCTTATAAGCCTCGTTCTATCTATACTTTCCTGCTCTCCGATCTGTTGAGTATTATTTCACTGGTATCTATTTATCAACTTCTAAGCCTTCACACTACCGAGACTTCACTAAATTCATATCTGGCATACCATGTTTATGTGCTACCTTTTTATTTCATACTACTTTACGTAGTGGCAAACGAGCAGGGTATTATCTCCGCAATTCTGGGCCTTTCCTTTATTCGAAATATCGGGAAAAGCTCTTTCTACCCATACCTTCTCCATTTACCACTTATATCTCTGATCACTTACATTTGCGAAACATTTTTAGGATATAAACGTTTTCTTCACTCTCCACTCAACGTTACCATATTCATGGTACTTCTCTATCTATTGAGTGCTGTTTATGTAAACAAATTCCGCAAAAAACGAAAACCACTGGTTCTGCCGCAGTTAAAGGAATCTAAAGAGATAAAACCGGAAATTAAAGAAAGAGAACTGGTAAACTCTTAACCAAAACGCGAAGCATTTTACCCTCTGCGTTTTAACAAAACAAGAGACCGCATAGTCCTTAGTGTTAAACCTAAAAACCGCAGTAGATTGACGCGGATAACACGTAATCTATTG
>CAYYNL010000195.1:0-8057 GCA_964472925.1 uncultured Fibrobacter sp.
TCCAAGCGAATCATGCGGGGCATAGTAAATGTCTCCCTAAAATGGTGTAGACTATACTATTTTTCCCAAAAAAAACTTGCAAAAAACACGCCATTTCTGGATGCTATCTGCTCCTTAAAAATTGTTACTCAATTCTGAATTATTAGCGTATTAGCTAACGAAAAGAATTAGGTTTAAAGTTAAAGAAATGGTTCTCTCCAAAGAAAACATCTCCAAAAAAAGATAGTCCGTCCCCAGGGAAAAAACTTCATCCAGCGGAAAAAAAGGAGCCGTCTCCCAAAAGAAAGAGGCCGCTCCACAGTAATAATAAAAGATGAAGGAGGGAAGAAAGAAAGAAAAAGAAAGTCCGTCCCCTAGTTCGTCCCCAGGCTTACCTCATACACCTGAGTTCTCCCTTTACTCAAATCTAAAATGCTACCCTCACCAGAACTAAAAAGTGCCAATGCCCCTCCCTTTTTGCCACTTAGCGACAAAGGTTCCACCTTCAAATCCGAAGAACTCTTGATCTTAATAATGACTTTTCCATTTAATACTTGTGCCAATGCAGGAAGTTTACCTACATCGCTAAGTGCTGTTCGTGAAGAATTATACTTCTGCGAACTCATCTTAACTGGTCCCACAGCCACCAAATACATTCGCTTCGATTTCCCTAAGTCTTTTCCATCTGCACTTACCAGATAAATTGATGCATGCGTGTTGGAAAGAGAGCAGGCAAAAAACGAAAAGTCAAACTTGCGATTTCCAATAAATCCGGTTACACCCTGTATTTTGGGTGAGTTTATCTGAAGTATTCCATTATTTCCATCTATGGTCAGTTCTCCCGTTTCACTACGAATGATATTATTCTTTTCATCGAAATACTTTTTAAATTCCTCAATTTTACCAGAAGATTTTCCCGAAAAAGACTTGGCGGTCCTGGTGACAAAAGGTAAAAAGTAGTTCTTGTCTAAAATTGAAGAGTAACTGGGAACAGAATAGATCTGAGAATCAACGACCGATTCTAAAAATAGCCCTGGTGCAGTTTTTAGGTCTCCTCTAAGAAAAAGAGGAGCTGCCATCACCCAGTTTGCCAGATGCTCCGGAGCTACTGATAAAGTATAATTCTTGATCCTGTGTGCCGATGGATTCTGAAGATTGAAATCAAACTGCAATACTCCATCCCAACCCTGTAAAGCTGCATATGCAGCCATCAATGGAACTCCCTCAAGTACATACTCATTTGGATAGCAATGATTCCATTCTGTAATTATATACGGTTTCCCATCCACTTTGTAGTATGCCTTTGATTGAATCACATTTCGATTTAAATTCGATTTCAATTGTGAACGGTTGTTAAAAGGTGCAAACAGAATCCGGTTCCAGTCATTGGAAATCTTCCACACCTGAGGGTGATCCCAGTACTGATTGTTTATAATAAGATCCAGATCAGAATTACTGCGAAGTGAGACTAATAATGGCTGAGGAAAATTGCTTCCGCAAAGAAGATACTTCACACCTAATTTCCTGAAATGATCGTTCATCTCCGTGTAATAATTTTTTTCCAGTGCATACATGAACAGAAGGCTTTCTTTGATATCTCCACTTTGGGAGGCCATCATCAGTGATGCCTTTTCATCATCCCAGGCAAGGCCAAATTTGGCAAGTTTTTTCTCTTTATAAGGTGATTTTTCCCACAGTGCTTCAAGCTCGGCTCTATAGGGTTCTGTGAGTATGTCGCCGGAAAAATGGGTATAAATTGTTGATTCATTAATAAACTCTGATGCAACAATCGCAGGTTCTTCTTTGTATGACTTCTTTGTAAACTGATTGACGTGGTTCAACAGTTCAGTGGCATACTCCTTTTGAAGGTCAATTATTTTTCTTGAGAAAAAACCAACCTGTTTACCACCAAGATCAGCAGGAGCATGTTCTACGCCATCAGCAGCTGTGAATTCTCGATGAACCAGCATATCCAGGAAAATATAAATACCTTTCTGTTTGCATTTAAAAATGAGGTAGTCCAACTGTCTCAGCGATACATCCGACAATTTACGGGTATTATTAGTTTTACCGAAAATGTTTTTTTCTGCCCATGGTGCATCCATATGATGAAGCCGCAATAGATTACAGCCCATTCTGGAAAGTCGATTCACTAGTGAGTCGATAGCTGAATCATCTGCAAAACAGTCTTTTTCCACCAGGTTTGTTCCCCAGAAACGGGCTGGAGTACCATCTTCAAATACTATATGATCATCCTTCACCTTGGCGAAACCGTGTTTTCCTGCAGGCGGATCCAAAAGAGATGACCAGTCCACATAGTGGCCACCCGATGATGCATCTGATTCGCTTAGCGGATACCATTCTCCTTCATCCATGACTCCGGTGATAGCTCCCTTTTTTAAGACCTCGTTTTTCTCATTATAAATAGTTAATTGAATATCATCAAAAAATGCGGTTCCGGTTGCATTTCCAAGTGCACACTGAACCTTCACTCTTTTGGTAGTGGCGGGTACCGTATATGACTTGGAAAACTCTTTCCAATCGTGTGTACCCACAGTTTCACCCGTAACAGGTGGATAACCATTAACCAGATTTCCTGAAACATCCAGAAATTCTATTGAAACGCGGGCTTTTTCCCAGCTTTGTTTTCCCTGTACAACACTGTCTGCCTTGATCCATCCGGAAACAGTGACTTTTCTGGCATCTTCAGGTAAAACGATATCCTGGTCTGCGCCGTTCCATTCTTGTTTACGATTTACAACCTTCAATCCGAACCTTCCTGAGTGTGCGGTCCGATCAATTTGACTGCCAAAGTAGTTCCATCCTCCAGGGACTTCAAAGCCTGCATTGGATAACTGATTGTCAGGGTTTCCCTGATTATTCTCCTCTTTATCAGAAATAAATTCACAGGTCAGATCATCAAACCAGGCTGTTCCGGTACAATTCCCCAATGCGATTATTACTTTTATCGCTTTTGCTCCCTTATGAACATCAAATATCCCTCGGTAATGAGTCCATGGACTGTTGCCATCAGCCATCCCCACAGGTGAAGGATATCCACCCACCACTTGTTCCGACTTGTCAACAAATTCCAAAGCGATTCGTGCCTTTTCCCAGGATTCTCTTCCTCCTATAACATTTTCGGTTTTCATCCAGCCACTAATTTCCACTCTGGTCACGGAATCAGGAAGAGCAATGAGCTGATGCATTCCGCTCCATTTTGCTACCTTGTTGGTGACCCTCATAGCATATTGTCCCTGGTGTGCAGTGCTGCATGGCATACTTCCCCAGGAAATCCAGTCAAGATTTTTCTTTTCAAAATCAGAATTTGCCAGCATATTCTGGGTAAAACCGCTAAAAGAGTAGAAAAGCACGATTAGTGCAGAAAAAAACCTCATCCCGACCTCCATCAATCGACTACCTGATTTATTTGATAATAATTCAGCCGTTATTCGAACAGATAATATACTTATTCTATTGCAGGTTTCTAAGGAATGATTTAGGTAACTGGTTTAAAAACTAACTTCAGTTGTTACAAATTGAAGGAACAAAAGGAAAGGAGTAAAAACATAGTTCGACTTGCTATCCTAATAGCTCATAGAAAGTATCCCGAAGAACCAGGAGTAATGAAAGTGTATTTCCAATCGCTTCTGTATTGGTATTTTCCAAAAGACTATAACAGTAATCGTATAGATAAAAAAGACTCTGGGAAAGACTGTCTTCAACTATCAGTGAATGTTCCAGTTCTGCAATGATATTTTGAACTTTGTCCAGTAACAGCCTCTTCTGCTGCGGATTTTGTTTTTGCAGAGCCTGCTTTAAAAAGTAAGTACATTTGGTATGCAGCATGCAGATATTTGCCGGATTTGAGGATGTGCAGATCTGCATGTTAGAGTAAATCTTAGACATTTGAGTAGGACTGACCATGGCTTTTTATCCGCAACAGCTTTATCCTAAAAGCCCCAAAATATGATTGCTGTTAATGGTTTTGAATCTGGAAAATGCCCTCCGGCTCCCTTCCTGCAGCAACTGCTGTCTTGTAAGTTCAACCAGTCCCGCAGCCATATCCTGATCACGAATCACTGATTCTGCAGCCTGAGTGTTGATTATAGCAACTGAGAGATTGTTTATGGTCGATTCGAGCCGATTTACCGCTGATCCCAAGGTGCTTCGTTGTTGATTAACGGATGAAATCGCTTCATCCAGAGACCCAATGGCTTTCACCGCATCTTCCTGGGTCAAAAGCGAAATCTTTGAAGTACCGATGATTGCTGTTTTCAGATCGATCTGAGGCATAGTGATCTGATCAGTTGATTCGGAACCACTTTGAATCACCGCGCTACCACTAGCCAGCCCTTCACCAGCAGCAACTCCCTGCTTGTTAAAAGAGGCAGATTGTGAAATCTGGTCTATCTCCTGACTTAATGACTGGAACTCTTTATCTATAGCGATTCGATCAGCGTCCTTAAGAGTGGCGTTACTGGCCTGAACAGCAAGTTCTTTTTGGCGCTGAAGAATTTCTGAAACTGCTTTCCCTGCTCCATCAGCAATGGCAAATGCAGAAATCGAATTCTCGATATTCTGCGAGGCCATCTTATAACCTCTGATACGAGTAGTGAGCTCTTCAGAAATTGATAGCCCTGCAGCATCATCGCTGGCTGAATTGATTCTGATAGAAGTGGATAGTCTCTCTAAAATCCTGTTTAATTCTTTGCTGGTACGCTTGAGCGTCTGCTCAGTTTTTTTTGAACCAGCCCAAATATTAGCACCGGTGTTCTGGACTTGCATGACACACCTCCCGGCATTTTTTTGAATTCAGCTTCCCCTGTTATTATATCGGCATTTTTATGTTAAACTTTAGAAAAAAAATCTATTTGTTTTTTTGTCAGCAAAAACAGTTCCTTTTTTAACCGAATCGAATCAAACTGGTGTATCTTATAATTAAGGAGCCGAAATAAAAGATATTTCAAAGATTACCAAAGGCATGTGATTTGAACGTATAATAATATAGAACCAATCAGGGAAGGGTACATACACTCTCTATTATAAATAAATCACCCAAAATAAGAATAGAGGGTGCTTGGTTTATTAAGCAGATAAGGAGTATGCTCATGAACACCTCAAAAATCATCCAGCTTTTCTCCGACATGCAGGAAAAACGGAATAATGAAATTTCTTTTTTCTTTCTTGAGCATGTCCTTAAAGCCAGAGCCGATTTGCATATGGAATCAGGTAAGCATGAATATGATCAGGAAATAAATGTATACTTGGCTGGTTTATTGAATTCTTTGATGGATTCAGAAACATTTCTCAAACCTTACATCTCTCCTTTTGACCTTCAGGTCCGTCAATATCTTGAAGATCACCCTGGGTTACGAAACGAATATACAGTTTACAGGGATAATGCAGATTTTGGTCTGATAATACTGGGCTTTTTCCTGGGATATGAACATAAGGGTTCTTATCAAAATGTGGTATTATCAGAAGTCGATGAAAAAAGCAGAATCTCCTTATATTACGAGCAGGCTGCCAGTGCACTAACCCATCTTCAGGGAAGAAATCTGTCGTTAGTTACAGTTTTTGAAGAAATAGCAGAGTATCTCCCAGATATCATTCGCCTCCTGAGGCACGCAGCATCTTCCTATTTCAATCTGATTTTGCAGCTATCTGAAGGAACTTTCTATCATCTGGAAAAGGAAATGAACCAGCGAGACAACAAAAGAATCTACAGTCTTAAACTTGATGAGTTCTTAAAGAAATATGCGGCTTATAAAGAAAACCCAACACTGGAGCTGAAACAAAATATCATGGATCTTGCAGAAGAACTCAGACTCTTAAATGAGAAATTTACATTTGGTGAGTTTTAATTCCTGTAATTTCTGAGTCTTTGCAGTTCTCAGGGTGAAAACGTTCTATTTCTTTTCTGATAATTGTATCCAGATATATCCGCTTTTTCGATTTTTTGCAGGCACTTTTCCCACAATCGTTGTACTTGCAGAGAGAACGCTTCAATTCTGGCTTCGATAATCTGGGGAAAAGGATTCCCATCCGATTCCAAAGATAAAAAAGGCAGGGAAAAGGTCTCAGGGTAATGCTGGCAGAAGTTACCGGTAAGCTTGTCGAGCCGGATCTTAGTCTCCAGATTCGCTTCCCCTGATAAAATCGACTCGGTAATTCTGGTTGGCATGCAGGCAAATGGCCCAATAGAGATGATCCCATGGGCGGAATGGATTATATCCTTGAAAAAATCTCCTACCACCAGAATCGCTTCCCCGGTTAATTGTACCTTCAAGAACTGTTTGCCATACTCAATTATCTTCCTTATATCGACCATTTCAAAATCATATAGTCCTGACTGAGCCAGAATCCATTTTATCCTTTTTTCAAAATGTTTCCCTAAAAAAGCCTTCAATTTAAACTTAATCAATTCTGGAAATGGAAAATCAGCCTGATGAATTCCGTTCTGAACAAGCCAGTCACAATAATTCAACCATTCCAGAATATGGGCTTTTTTTACCACAATGTTGTTTCTGGAGAGTCTATTAACAATGTCCTGACAGGAGAATTGATCTCTCCGAACAAAAATCTCCCCCAGTAACGCTACTTTCTTAGCCTGAGAAAACGGCATCTGAAGCTTAATTCTGGAAAGCTCATTACTGACTTCCTGAAGAACCCGGTAAAGACCGACACCATTCTGTTTACCAAAAACATGCAGAACCTTTTCCCATTGGGAAAAAAATAACTCTATAGCTTCATTACGATTTACCGCCAGAACATAAAGGGCATTTTTAATATCCTCCATCACATCTGAAACAATAACCGCTTTGAGCGCATTAAAAAGACAAAATGTGGATAACCCCGCATAACTGTTTTCATTGGTAAGGCTTAGAAGTGCAACATTCTCAATCTGGCGATGTTCTATCAGTTTATTCAGAAAAACCGAATATTGAGTGAATCTGCAATTACCTGGTGATGTAGGCATGAAATACACCAGTTTTTCATCAGGATTCTGCCGATTTTGCAGATACTCCAATAATCCTCCCACAGTAAGAAGAAGTGGAAGACATTCCTTGCAGCTTGCCACACTTCGGCCCAGCTTTAAAGTGTTGGCCGAATATAGAGGCAGAGAAGTAGTATGGATACCCGAACTGTTGAAAACTGCAGCCAGAATCTCACTGCTGAGCTCTCCCATCGAAGGAAGCAGAAGATGAACTTCGGGGTGATTTAAAGGAAATGCCCTGCCATCCGAACCCACAAAAAGCGTCTTTTGTTTTCTTAACACAACTGATGCTGGAACAAAAGTTTTTTTCTGCTCCCGGGGTTTTGAAAGTGTTCTATACCTGCTGATAATATTTAGAAAAGCTTCTATACGCGTATTAACACCTGCATCTGCGGTGTGACTGTCCAGCTCTAATGTCAAAGAAGGTTTATTGCCCATTATCTCCCGGAAATAACTTACCAGAAAGGAATCTGGCCCACAGGAAAAATTGGTTATATATACTCCAAAGAGCTGAGGATCTTTTGATACAAATGATGAAGCTTTCATAAGGTTCTGACCTGTTGCCCAGCACATATCTATAGACAAGGGCTCATCTTCAAAGTCCAGAATATCAAAGGGAATGACATGTATTCCTCGTGATGCAAACTTGGCAGGAATATTCAGATTGGCTTCCGTTGCAAAGGCATTGTAGGAGCGACCAAACAATACGATTCCAATCTGCCCGGTATTTTTCTTTAGATTTGACAAAAAGTGTTTTCCATACTCTTTCAATGCAACGAAAAAAGCATTCTGTTGAGTTAAACCTCTGCGGTATGCATCGAGGGATTCTTCTGATGACTTTTTCAAAAGTTTGCCCATCATTACAAACTTATCTGTTTGCGAATCATAACCCTGAGAGAAATCTAACAGAGGCGAGATTACCGGGGGTTTTTTAGGTATTGTATTAAATGCAGTTTTAAGAAAGTAAGGTTCACTTTGAAGAAGAAGACAGGTACTTTGGTGTTCGGGCTTGCGGCATTTGGCTTTCTCTACAAATAGCTCGCTTATTTGGGGAAGAAAAATATAATCCGGGTTTTTT
>CAYYNL010000196.1:0-7974 GCA_964472925.1 uncultured Fibrobacter sp.
AAAGCTGCAATCCGGGAAGGTTTATCTCCGGAAATAGTCAGATCTGCAATGGCCAATGGGACAATGGTTCTGGTAAAAAACAAAAAACGCCAGATAGATCCATTATTGTTGGGTTCACCTTCAAGGGTCAAAATCAATGCCAATATCGGTACCTCCTCAGCCCATGCCGATATTAAGGATGAAATGGAAAAGATGCGGGTAGCTGTCAACTATGGCGCAGATGCAATCATGGACCTCTCAACCTGTGGTGATCTCAAAAAAATCCGTGAGGAAATGATTAAAGAATGTCCGGTTGCAATCGGTACAGTCCCCCTCTACGAACTGGTTATCCGTGCTCATCAACGCGGTATTTCTGTGCTGCAAACTACCGCCGAAGATCTCTTTGAGATCATAACCGAACATTGTGAACAGGGCATCGATTTTCTGACCCTGCATTGCGGAATTAACCTCCAAACAGTCGCCCGCTTTAAGGAAGTCAATCGACTGGCAGGAGCAACCAGCCGCGGTGGAACCATAATTATGGAATGGATCTGCCGTAACAATAAAGAAAATCCTCTCTATGAACAATTCGACCGTCTCCTGGATATTCTGGCCAAAAACGATGTAGCCTTGAGCCTGGGTGACGGTTTCAGACCCGGTGCTTTGCACGACGCTACCGATCGGGTACAAATAGAAGAATTGATAGTTCTGGGTGAACTGGTCAAAAGAGCAAAACAAAAAAATGTTGGCGTTTTCGTTGAAGGTCCAGGCCATGTCCCCCTTCATCAGGTTACCGCCAATATCCAGATTCAGAAAAGCCTCTGTGATAACGCACCTTTCTATGTACTGGGCCCTCTGGTAACCGATGTCAGCCCCGGCTACGATCACATAAGCGCAGCAATCGGAGGAGCCGTAGCCGCCATGGCCGGAGCCGATTTTCTCTGCTATGTCACTCCGGCAGAACATTTGCGTCTACCTTCAATAGAGGATGTCCGGGAAGGAGTGATTGCCTCCAGAATCGCTGCTCATGCTGCAGATATCTCCAGGGGAAACCCATCAGCAATCCAATGGGATAATGCAATCTCCAGAGCTAAAATTGATCTGGATTGGGAACGGATGCTCTCTTTGTGTATTGATCCGGAAAAAGCACGCAGATATCGCAAATCACTTCCACCACAGGATGACTCATCACATTGCTCGATGTGTGGCGAATTCTGTGCAATCCGTCGTTCACGATCGGTTCAACAGGAGAGTTGATTATGTCCAATTACTGCGTCAGTACAATCCTGTCCCCACAACAAAAAGAGATCGCCATCGCTATCTGGTACGCCCTGGGAATGCAGGGGTGTGAAGAGAATCCTGTGGATAGCGGTATTGAAGTAAAAGTTTATTTCAAAGATCAAAATACTGCGCAGATCGCCTCAGAAGATCTGAAAAACAGAAATCCTCTTTCTCCAGTCCTGGTAAGACAAGTTGAAAATGAAGACTGGAACAGAAAATGGCGGGAATCCATGCAACCTGCAAAACTAACTTCTGGCTACTGGGTTTCCCCTCTCTGGCTGCCTCCTCCAATGGAAAAAAATGATGTCTGGATTAAAATCGAACCTAAGATGGCATTCGGTACCGGACATCACGAAACTACCCGCCTTGCTGCTCAGGAAATTTTGAACAGAAAAGAATGGCTCCAAGGCAAATCGGTACTGGATATCGGCACTGGTTCAGGAATCCTGTGTTTTGTCGCAGATAAGTGCAAAACTGCAAGATGCACAGGAGTGGAAATCGATAAGGATTGCCAGGAGAACCTGGCAGAGAATCACCGGCTCAATCCACCCCAGGGTAGAATCGATTTTTTTATTGGAACACTTTCGGCACTGAAGAGCTCGGCAAAATTCGATTTAGTGGTTATGAACATGATCATCAAAGAATCCGAACCTCTTCTTCCCAGTATCAGTCAGTTACTGAAAAATGAAGCAATTCTAGTGTGGTCTGGAATTCTAAGCAAAGAAAAAGAGGAAGCCATAACCAGTGCATCTGATTTTAATTTCAAACTTATAGAACAGAAAACCGAAAACGAATGGTGGTGTGGAAGCTTCAGCCGGTAGGATATTTCAGAGTGGCTGAATGTTACTTCCTCAACCTAACCCTAAATGAACGCACTATCTTAGCAGCTGGCAATGCCCGGTGCTAAATCAGATGTAGAGGGCCACAAATTCGTACCGGATATTTGGAAAAATTTGGGTTCGGAAACAAAAATTGTTGGAACCTGGAGGATATAGTTATGAAAAACGATTCAAAAAGAGACCGCTTTTTTACTCCTGAATATTTTGACTCTGTCAAAAAAAAACAGCTCTCAGGCCCCAATGGCTGGCTTCTTTTTGTAGCCTGTAATTCTGGAATCGACTACGCTGAGGCCGTTAAAAAAGAATACGAAAAACAGCTTCAAATCAATGGAAGCGATCTCAAAGAGATTCCCCTTTTAGGCACTCACGAAAAACCGATTACAAGAATCTTTGAAGATACCGAGACCTGCCCCAGACTCGACCAGCACGTTGCAGGCTCCAATGCTTTCGTTTTTCAATGTATACACGAATTTACCACTCCCAACACAGTCAATGAGAATATCCAACAATTGCTGCAGGTCATAAGAACCCTTCGGGCACATCGGGCTAAAACCATTACAGTAGTTACCCCATACTGCCCATATTCAAGACAGGATAAACCCAGTTTCCTCAAACGAGAAGCTACCCTGGCCAGCCTCTTTGCCGATCAGTTGAGAATTGCCGGCGCAAATGCCCATCTCACCTACCACCCACATGCCCTGTCCCTGCATGGATTTTATGAGCCTTATATGATGCTTGTTGCCTTGAGCGGCCTTGATCTTTTCATAGAGATTTTCCAGAACTTTAAAGACCTTGACGATGTCGTAGCCGTTTCCACCGATGCCGGAGGTGCAAAATTCACCATTCATTATTCCGATGCAATGAATATCCCTTATGCCATAGCCAATAAATTCCGGCCAGGAAAAGATAAAGCAAACCTCTTAGGAATTATTGGAAACATTCAGGACAAAAAAATTGCAATTATTACCGATGATGAAACGGTTACCGGCACCTCTCTTTTCAATGCCACTCTCTGGCTCCATGCCCATGGAATCCAGCAGATCTATATAGCTGTAAGCCATATCAAACTTCATAAGCAATATATCCCCAGACTTATCAGCCTTCATCGGGAATACGGTCTTAAAGAGTTACACACAACCGATTCGATTCCCCAAATTCCTCAGATAGCCCAACTGAAATTCGTTAAAATCCATTCATTGGCTTCCAGGTTTGCCTCCACCATCAACCGCCTTCATTACAATCAGTCGGTAAGCGACCTCTTTAAATTCTGAACAGTAACCACGCAGTAATTTAAGATAATTATGAAATTCTAAATCTAAATTCTAAATCTCAAATTCCAAATTTCAAATAAATTCCAAATCTCAAATTCCAAATCTCAAATTCCAAATCTCAAATTTCAAATCTAAAACAAATTCCAAAAAGATCCCGTTCCCATACCTTTGTCGAATTTTTCTCTCCTGCTCTTGCTTCTATTTCGGATTTCGATTTTCCTCTTCTCCTATGCTTCTGTTTCGGATTTGGGATTTCGATTTTCCACTGCTCCCCTACTCCTGTTTCGAATTTCGGATTTTCCGTTTCTGTTCCTGTTCCTGTTTAGAATTTTAGCATTGTGATTTGGAATCTGTTTGGAATTTAAAAATTGTGATTTGGAATTTTCATCTCTGATATCTGATTAGATAGCCAAGCAGTAATTCATGATCTTCAATTTGTTTCACTTATTGCTCAAATTCTTTCGCAGTGTTATTATTATTTGGAAAAGAATCACTACGGAAGAAAGCTTTTATAGAAAGCCCTTTTCCCCGTCAGAGCTCATTTTAGCCACTCTTTTCAAGATATAAAGAACTGTAATGAACCCAAAATTTCAGCTGATATTTAATCTGCTTCTGCTTTTCTACACAATGACTGCTGCACAGGGTTCTTTTTTTGAAGTAATCTCCGTTGAAGGCACGGCCAAAGTTCAGCGAGCTCAGAAACAGCAATGGGATCCAATACCTATAGGCACCAAGCTGTTTGACAACGATTTGGTGGAGACTTTCTTTCAAACGAAACTATTGCTCAGATTTGGCGATAATAACCTGATTATAGTCGGTTCTAATACCAAAGTTCTTTTTAACATCACTTCCACAAAGGATGAAAGGGATACTTCAACCGAAGTCACATTAAACATGTATGGAGGAGGAATTTTCGTCAAAGCGGTTTCCAATTGTCATATTAATTTTTATTCACCAAATGCATTTGGAGAGATGGATAGCGGAGCAGTTTCTATGGTAACCGACACCAAAAATGGTGAAACCGGGTTTCAGGTACTTGGTGGATCGATACAAGTACGAAATATAGCTCAAAGTAAGAGTATTCCATTGCGATCTGGTTTGACCACAATGATTCTGCCTAAAAGAGAACCTACAGCTCCCCTTTATATTACTCACCGTCATGTTGCTGTATTGAATTACAATTTTGGCGCCGATTACATAACTAACGAACTCAATGCCTCAGGTATCAAGCCCACAGAAGATATCAGCTCGGTAAGCAGGTTTGGATCATCTTCAAACCTTTCCGAAGATTTTTCCGACAACACTGACCCAGGGATGCACAAATCAGCTTTCAGTTTGGGAAAAGTTTACGGAAGCCTGCTGAAAGATCAGCAATCTTTTCTTTTCTATGCACCAATAATGCGACCACAAAATGCGACCTCAAAAAAAGGATGCCTCAAATTTAACTACTCACTGGGAATCGCTTCTAAAGGAGTAAAGAACGGCTTTGTTCTGGCTCCATCGATTCACCTCCCCGTTCTAAATACCGCATTACAGTTTACAATCAGCCAAAACAGCTCCTCAGCAATGAATGCCGGTTTTTCCTCTGCTGCAGGAATTCTGGATAAAATCCAGTATTTACAACTGGGCAACCTTTCCGACTCAATTTTTATTTCCCTGGGCAAAATAGAAGACTACTCTTTAGGATATGGACTGATCGTGGATCATTTCAGTAACCAGGATCCAAACAGAATATTCAATTCAGCAGGAATAAACATGCAGATTGTCAAGGCAGACGTCCTGAATTTCAAGGCCTTTCTGGGTAATCTGACAAACCCTTTTTATGGCGGAGCTTATATCAGTTACTCACCTTCACCTTACACTGCAGCAGTTGGATACTATTTTGATTTTAACCTCTATAAGCTAAATTCTGATCCGGATGAGTTCCGCTATGAGCTGATGGAAAATATTGAAGATTCCATTGCAGATAAGCATCTCACTGCGGCAAATTCACACATCTATGAGATTGATCTGGCAACCGAAATCATCTCTACCTACGATCTTAAAATAAACATGCTTTTTGAATTTGCCCAAAAAATTCAGGGTGGAAATGATGGTATAGTTGCCCGCATACCAACCATACTCTGGGATATCAGAAACATGCGTCTTGGTGCATCACTGGTTGTAGAATCAAAAAGATTGCTGAGCAGCCATTTTAGCCCCTTCTATCTCAGTAATCGTTACAGAATTAAAAAGGATCAAAGCGGATTTTATGATGATACAGTCTACGCGCAGAATAATTATTTATCCAGGAAACGTCACTCTTGCGGATTTGCGCTGACATTTAAAGCAAACCCGGTTAAAGGACTGGATTTGGATTTTTACTACAAGCAGGATTTTATAAGCGAAAACACGGTGAATCTGCATAATGACAGTACTCTTAAGGTTCCCGGTGATTTTACACTGCTTCTCAAATGCAAAATAAATGACACCCTGGTTCCCTTTATCAAATACGGGGAGATCTATTTTCAGCAGTATCATGGAAGACTATTTCCCGCAGATGCCAACTTTTTCCTTTCCTGGGGAATGCAGTCCGGGTTTAACCTTGTCACCCGTCCCCTGTTTAAAAGGTTGGCAATTGAAACAGGCGCAAGATTATTGTATATTGACCGCAATCATAACAATTCTGTGGAAAGCAAGGATCTGATTTTTGAAATTTTCTCAGGAATACAGTGGGGATTTCTATGAACACTAATCAACAGATAAAAGCAATCGATCATATTATTGAACAAGCTCTTCTTGAAGATCTTCAACAAACCGGCGATATCACCTCTGATGCCATCTTCTCAGATCAGGACATGGCTCGTGCGGTGATTAAAAGTAAATCTTCGGGGATCCTCTCCGGAGCGTATCTGGTCAATCCCATTTTTTCCAAAATCAATCAGCAGATCAAAATCGATCTTCTCGCAAATGATGGTGATCAACTGAATAAAGGTACCATTATCTGTACACTTTATGGACCGGTAAAAGCAATTCTGGCAGGTGAACGGGTTGCCCTGAATTTCCTTCAACGCCTTAGCGGTATCGCCTCTTTGACCAACCAGTATGTCCAGGCCATAAAAAACACCGGAACCAGACTTCTGGATACCAGAAAAACCACTCCAAATCTTAGGATTCTGGAAAAAAAAGCGGTTTTGCACGGTGGTGGATCTAACCATCGGTTCGGACTTTTCGATATGATCCTTATTAAAGACACTCACGTTAAACGAAGCGGTAGTGTCAGCAATGCCCTGAGAAAAGCCCTCTTATACCGGGGCAATAAAAAAGATCTGAAAATTGAAGTTGAGGTGCAGTCGGTTGCGGAATTCCAGGAAGCCCTTTCATTTCTTCCAGACCGGATAATGCTGGATAATATGAGTGTAGCAGATATGCAAAAATGTGTAAATCTGATTAAAGAAAAAAATGTTCAGGTGGAAACTGAAGCCAGCGGAAACATCACTCTTGCAACTATAGAATCTGTAGCAAAGACCGGAGTGGATTTCATCTCTTCCGGAGCACTTACCCATAGCGCAGCCGCACTCGATATTCATCTGGTAATAGACTGAAGCTATAGTTCATTTTCCATGGAAAATTCCGTGAATAAAGCCAGAGTGTCAATCGATATCGGAAATACCAGAACCCATATCGGTATCATAGATATGGCAGAATTAAAATGCCTCAACCGTATCGATCTGTTGTCAAAAGACTCTCAGAAGCAGATTCTCAAGTGCATAGATGAGCTTCACAGGCAAAGCGGTACCCCTGTCGGCTCCACTGTGGTAATTTCCAGTGTCATCAAATCTTCCCTGAAAAAAGTGATGACTTTATTTGAAAAAGAAAAAGTGGTGGCAAAACAGGTCCGCTACACCGATAGACTTCCCATAAAAATCGATTATGAAAATCCGGCTCAGCTTGGCACAGATCGAATCGCAAACGCCCTGTATGGGCATTTCCGATTTCCCGGAGAAAACATAGTGCTCATCGGTGCCGGAACCGCCCTGACTGCAGATCTTTTGAGTGAAGGAACGTTTCTGGGAGGTGCAATCCTTGCCGGACCTTCCATGCAGTTCCAAAGCCTTCATAAGGGCACCGATGCACTCCCGCAGATAAAAGCTGAGGGCAATTGCCAACTGCCTGGCACTACAACTGAAGAATGTATAAGGGCTGGGGTTTTGTATGGTACAGGGGGTGCTCTCAACTGTATCATTCACCGGTATAAAAAAATGATGCATGGAAAAATCAGAGTGCTTGCAACCGGAGGAGCATTACCGCTAATTGCCGATTTCTTTGATTTCGAGTACTCTACTATTCCAGATATGACGCTATCAGGGATCGCTTTATTCGCCGATTTCTTGTAATATCTGATTCCTGGGATCGAAACCCTGAACTTTGAAAATGGTGCTCTGAGCTTCAACAATTGTTCTAAAAATGTCGGTGGCCGAGCTTGAAACGCCACTGATGGAGTTCAGAACCATTTTTTCCATGCCAGAAACTCCGATGTCGGGGTTCAGAACTCCGAGTTCGAGATTCGCGACGCCATCAAACGAAGATTTTTAGGCCATTATTGAGGGTTTTTACGCCGTTAT
>CAYYNL010000197.1:0-7891 GCA_964472925.1 uncultured Fibrobacter sp.
GTATTTGAATATTTGTTCTATCCCAGAAACAGTTGGTCCTGCAGCGATATGATTCTAAAGAATCTACACTGCAGGTAGTTATTGGGAGAAATCTAAGGAGATAAACTCAGGAGGCAGCTTCTGTTGTGGGTGCTGGGCATTGGGAGTCATTTACCCGTTTTCTTAACTCTTTGGAAGCTTCAAATATCGGTTTATAACCGGCATCTACTTCGATAAATTCATTTGTTCGGGGATTGCGGGCAGTTCTGGCCTTTTTCTGTTTAACTTTAAATCTTCCAAAACCTCTTATTTCGATGTTGTTACCATTTTGAAGCGCTTTAGCTACCGAATCTAAAAAACTCTCTACCACTATTTTGGTTTCAACCTGAGTCAGACCAGTATGTTCAGCAATTTTTTCTACGAGATCTTTTTTAGTTATATTGCCCATTTTTTTTCCTCCATACTCCGTTTTACTTGGAATTGGGTTATAAATTGAAGGGTTTTCTTTTTTTTATCGCGTAAAAATTAGAATACATTTACTTCTTCACATAATCAAGTCTTTTTTTAAAGATAACACTCTGAAACTTGCAAAGTTAAAAAAACTACTGAAATTCTGGTCTCTGTTTTAATAGTTTTAGCTTCTGATGTGCGATGCTGTTGAGTTCATCTGTATCCAAGATCCTCTTATAGGTTGTTATGGCAAGTTCGTTTTGCCCAATTCTTTCATAGGCAACCGCTAATTGCATAAGAATGCGGGTGTCTGATGGGTGGGGGCCAAGGGCTTTCTCAAAATAATGAATTGCCTCCTTAACCATGTTATTTTTAATACAGATTAACCCAATTTTAAAATTGGCTTCAACATGATCAGGCTTTTGTTCAATTGCTTTTTTAAATTCCTTAAGTGCATTCAATGTATCATTGAGTCTGCTATAAAGAAGTTCACCAAGATTATAGTGAGTGTTAAAATCGGAAGGATTGATTGCGATTGCTGTTTGATAAGAGACCCTGGCAAGCTCAGAATTTCCCAGATAATAATAAATCATCCCTAGCCGTGCATGGCTTTTGGAATGAAGAGGGTCGATCTGAATCGCTTTCAACAGGTATTCTCTGGCTTTGACAAGTTTATCTTTAGCCATCCAGTATCTTCCCAGTTGATACCAGGCTTCAACGTAACTGGAATCCAACTGTACAGCTTTTTCCAGAAATTTTAGTGCTTTTGAGGAATCACTGTCTGTTGAGGCTTCTATCTGTCCCAGAAAACAGTAGCCTTCAGCGGATTGCGGATACAGAGTCAGACATTGGCTTAGCACATTTCTGCTTTCATCTTTTATGCCCAAATAATAGAGGGCAATTCCTTTTCTGATACAAACAGTGGATAGAGTGCTTTCTGGGAGGTCTTCTGGTTTAATACGGGTGTAAATATCATAGGCTTTCTGATATTCTCCAGCCTCAAGTAACGCATGGGCCAGAGCTATATGATTTTGCTGATCTTTATTATTGTAGGCCAGTATTCGCTCCAAATGAGGAATCGCTTTTCTGGGATTCCCATTTTGAAGATATCTGGCAGCAGTAAGTTGGTGAGCTGTAATATCCAGTTCTATGAGGACTGGTTGTTCATTAATTAGGCTTATTTTTTTTCCAGTACCAGCTTTATGGCTGTTATAAAACCAGGCTCCTGCGACTACCACCAGGCAGATACCTGCTGAAAATATGGAGACTTGCTTTATTATCTTCAATTCATAGCTTGAGAAACCTGGCTTTAATACGGGCTTCATTATGTCTCTTTAAACTCCACTGATGGTCTGATATTTGCAATTATCAGTGAACCTTTATCTCAAAATGCATAAGATGCTATTTAGTATAACATTAAATTGGTTTCGGTTCTACAAAAAAGTATTGACATACTGACCACAATTCACTAATTTTGTTAGCACTCAATTAAAATGAGTGCTAACAAAAGTTTGTGAGTATCTTTTTTTACCAGTATTAAAGGAGGAGCCTTCATGAAAGTTAAACCCTTGGCAGATCGAGTCATCATCCGTCCCTTGGAAGCGGAACAGAAAACCGCTGGTGGAATAATTATTCCCGATGCCGCAAAGGAAAAGCCTCAAAAAGGTGAAGTGGTTGCTGTAGGTCCGGGCAAAATCGCCGATAATGGCCAGAAAATCGAAATGAGTGTAAAAAACGGGGACAAGGTCCTTTATGGAAAGTATTCTGGCACTGAGGTTTCTATTGAGGGAAAAGATTATCTGATCATGAAAGAAAGTGATATTCTGGCAATATTCTAATAATTTCTAAGACAATTAACCATTAAAATGTTGATAGGAGATTAATATGGCAGGTAAGCAGTTAGCTTTTGATGTCGCTGCACGTGATAAACTGTTGAAAGGTGTTGATATTCTGGCAAATGCAGTAAAGGTAACGCTGGGACCACGTGGGCGAAATGTAGTATTGGATAAAAGCTTTGGTTCACCCACTGTTACAAAGGATGGAGTGACCGTTGCCAAAGAGATAGAGCTGGAAGATAAGTTTGAAAATATGGGTGCACAGATGGTTAAGGAAGTTGCTTCCAAGACTTCTGATGTTGCAGGTGATGGAACCACAACCGCTACTGTTTTGGCACAGATAATTGCCAGACTGGGTGTTAAAAATGTAACCGCAGGAGCTAATGCTATGGCTCTTAAACGGGGTATCGATAAAGCGGTAAAAGCTATCACTGAACAGCTTCAGAAAGATTCCAAACCCATCTCTGGTAAAAAAGAGATTGCACAGGTAGCCACCATCTCTGCAAATAATGACTCTGAGATTGGTAATCTCATTGCCGATGCTATGGAAAAAGTAGGAAAAGACGGTGTTATCACAGTAGAAGAAGCTAAGGGGATCGATACCAACCTGGATGTGGTAGAAGGAATGCAGTTTGATCGCGGTTATCTCTCTCCTTATTTTGTGACCAACCCTGACACCATGGAATGCTTACTTGACGAACCCTATATTCTTATTTACGATAAGAAAATCAGTGCAATGCGGGAACTGCTTCCCTTGCTGGAAAAAGTGGCCCAAATGGGTAAAATGCTGCTGATTATCGCTGAAGATGTAGAGGGTGAAGCGTTAGCCACACTGGTAGTAAATAAACTCCGTGGAACTCTAAAAATTGCAGCAGTAAAAGCACCTGGTTTTGGTGACCGCCGAAAAGCCATGCTCGAGGATATAGCTATTCTCACCGGTGGAATTGTGATCTCTGAAGAAGCCGGATTCAAACTTGAGAATACAACTCTTGATTCTCTGGGCAAGGCAAAGCGGGTTGTGATAGACAAAGAAAATACCACAATCGTTGAAGGCTCAGGAAAATCGGCTGATATTAAAGGACGCATCAATCAGATCAGAAAACAGATTGAGGAGACTACATCCGATTATGATCGGGAAAAGTTGCAGGAAAGACTTGCGAAACTGGCAGGTGGAGTTGCTGTTATAAATATCGGTGCTGCGACTGAAACCGAAATGAAAGAGAAAAAAGCGCGTGTAGAGGATGCGCTTCATGCAACCAGGGCTGCTGTGGAGGAAGGAATAGTTGCTGGAGGCGGTGTAGCCCTGATTCGTGCATCTAAGGTCCTGGAATCGGTTGATGCTGAAGGTGATGAAAAGATCGGGGTGGACATTATCCGCAGGGCTATTGAGGAACCTCTCCGTATGATCGTTTCTAATGCCGGTCAGGAGTCTTCTGTTATTGCCAATGAAGTCAAAAAAGGTAAAGGGGCTTATGGTTATAATGCCTATACCAATGTTTTTGAGGATCTTCTTGTGGCTGGAGTTATTGATCCTACAAAAGTGACTCGTACAGCTCTTGAAAATGCTGCCAGTATTGCCAGTCTGGTTCTTACCACCGAATGCGTTATCTCTGAAAAACCTAAAGAGGAAAAAGAGATGCCGGCCGGAGCAGGTGGTATGGGTGGCATGGGTGGTATGGGAGGTATGGGTATGGGCGGCATGGATATGATGTAATATCTGGCGCCGGATTCCGTACTAAAGTACAGATTCGATTTTTAGAACGCCACGGAAGTTTTTCCGTGGTGTTTTACCTTACTTTAAGGCTGCTCGGTATGGATTCAGAATTGCTTTCAGAAAGAGAACGACAAATACTCGAAGCGATTGTCAGAAACTACATTATTAGTGCATCGCCAACCAGTTCCAGATATCTCTCGCGGCAAAAAGATTTCTCACTTTCTTCAGCTTCAATTCGAAACGTTATGTGTGACCTGGAGGAACGTGGCTTTATCACTCAGCCCCACACTTCTGCAGGCAGAATTCCTACCGACAAGGGATACCGTTATTATGTTGATCGGGTGATGAAGTGCTGTGATCTCTCGGAAGAAGCAAAAAGCTCTATTCGCAACGCCCTGACTGCCGTAGATAAATCAGATTTGCATCTGTTACTGGAGGCGGCATCAAGAGCTTTGAGCCGCACCACTAACCAACTGGGTGTTATTCTGGCTCCCAAAATCCGTTGTGGTGTTCTCAGACAGCTTCATCTTTTCCAAATACAACCTCAATGCTACATTCTTACTATAGCATTGGAAACAGGTTTTTTGAAAACGATGGTTGTTGAGTTTAAAACGGAAATACCCCAGGAACGGCTTGAGCTAGCCTGCAGAATTTTATCTGTAAAATTTGCCGGAAAAACTTTACAGCAGATGTGCAATGCAGATGAACAGCAGTTTAAAGATGTTTCTGATTTGGAGTTGGGGATTATCCGTATTTTGGTTCCTTCTATAAAAAAAATTGTAGAAGATAATCTGGATGAAACAGTTTTTGCTGAAGGGCAGACCAATGTATTACTGCAACCCGAATTTTTTAATCGTGAGCAAATCGGGGTGGTTATTGAGATTGTTGAGGAAAAGAGGCTATTGATGCATCTTTTTGAAACACCACAAAACGAGAAAAGGATATTGATCTCTATCGGTGGAGAGATTCCAAAAGAGAATCTCCAATCATTCAGTATTATCAAAACTAATTACCAGGTAGGAAATCTGATGGGGAGTCTGGGAGTCATTGGGCCAAAGCGGATGCCTTATCCTTTCCTTGTTTCAGCGGTGGAGTATACTGCTAAAGTTTTAGGGGAATTACATTCTTAGTGACTTTAACGGTGATGTATATTCTTAAGATAGCTCCTTATTACCGGCAAGCTCATAAACCTTTATTAAATGTATGTCAGAAAACTGCTCCTAACTATAAGCCTGTTGGAAAGTAAGTCGCAAAGGAAAGTTTTCGGGACAGACACCAAATTAAAAAACCTGAAAAAATAACCAGGAGGAAAGTGGACGATGTCAGGTAAAAAGGCAAATGAGGCACAACCAGAGAAAAACAATTCTACCGGTTCAACTGCAGAGGAAAATACTTCTACAGAAAAGAAGAATGCTCCAGAGCAGAACACCGATACCACCAATGCTTCTGAGCAAACACAAGCTGCCGTTGAACAGCAGGAAGAAGAAAAAACTACTGAATCGATAGATGAACTTAAGGCTTTGCTGAATGCGGAAAAGGATCGTTATCTGCGATTAATGGCCGAATTTGATAACTATAAAAAAAGAATCAGCCGTGATTATGACCGTATGGTAGATTCTGCAAATGAAAAACTTATATTGGATCTTGTAGAGGTGAGGGGAAATTTCGAGCGGGCTATTCAAAGTGCAGAGAATAGTAATGATTATCAGGGGCTTTACGATGGTCTTAAACTGATTTACACCAAGTTCGAATCGATTTTGGAGAAAAACGGTCTGGAGGTTTTTGCTGCAAAAGGAGATCAGTTTGACCCACAGATTCATGATGCTCTTATGAAAGCTGCTCACCCAGAGATTCCCGAAGATCATATCTCTGAAGTTTATGAAAAAGGCTACAAGTTAAAGGGAAAAGTTATTAAACATGCGAAAGTGATTGTTTCCAGTGGACCTCAAAGTTAGTTTTTACAAGGATTCAATTATCATATGGAAATAAAATTATGACTAAAAATGATTACTATGAAATCTTGGGTATCGATCGTAATGCAAGTGAAGACGATATCAAAAAGGCATATCGCAAACTGGCCATTAAATATCATCCGGACAAAAATCCCGGTGATAAATCTGCGGAAGAAAAATTCAAAGAAGCAACCGAAGCTTATGAAGTACTGAAAGACTCTCAAAAAAGAGCTCAATATGACCAGTTCGGGCATGCTGCATTTCAAAATGGTCAGGGTGGTTCTGGAGGTGGCTTTGGTGGATTCGGTGGATTTGACATCTCAGATGCACTTCGTGCTTTCATGAATGATTTCGGTGGTGATTCTGTTTTCTCTGATCTGTTTGGATTTGGGGGAAGGGGGCGCAGAGGAAGTGCTACGGCTGGCCAGAGAGGAAATGACCTTCAGATCAGGCTTCCATTAACTCTTGAAGAGATTGCTACCGGAGTTAAGAAAAATATTAAAGTGCGCAGAAAAGAGAAATGCGCTGCCTGTAACGGGACAGGCTCAAAAAGCGGCAAACGTTCTGTATGTCCAAAATGTAATGGTTCTGGAAGAATTCGTCAGGTCGCTTCATCCTTTTTTGGACAAGTCATTCAGGAAAGTGTTTGTCCCTCATGCAGAGGTGAAGGTTACACGGTAACCGATGCCTGTCATGTGTGTGGCGGGTCAGGGCTGGAAACTACAGAAACCATGGTAACCGTTGATATTCCTGCCGGTGTTTCTGAGGGAAATTATCTTAATGTTCCTGGTAAGGGTGATGCTGGACCTCATGGAGGACCAGAGGGGGATCTTATTGTCTTAATCCAGGAGAAGAAACATGATTTCTTCGAGAGACACGGTATCGATCTGGTTTGCGATCTGGATATCACCTTTTCTGAGGCAGCTTTAGGTACTTCAAAGATGATTTCTACTATCGATGGCAAGGTTAATTTAAAAATTCCTGCCGGTACCCAATCGGAGAAAGTTTTCAGGCTAAAAGGCAAAGGGCTTCCTGCTCTTCATGAACGAGGAATGGGAGATCTGTTAGTGAGGATTCATGTAAAAACACCTGAAAAGTTGGCCAAGGGTGCAAAAGAGTTGTTTGAAAAACTGGCAGAAATCGGGATCTGAAACTGCCTCTAATTCAAGACCGGTCAGCAGATGGATTCTTTATTGAATAAATGAGTTCATCTGCAAAGATTGGCCAGATGAAATCAGATGTCGATTTTTCCCAGAATTTCTTTTATAGCTGATATGTCTTTATGGACCTGAGCGGTATCTGCAGGGTTTTTGGCGATATTTTCTGCAAGCAGGTTTATTCTGAATAAACTCTTGCGATAGAATTCGGTTGCTGCATTACATTTTTCACTAAAATCTGTTAAATGGTCCTCTTCACGAAAAGCAAGCTCGGTATTCAGTTTCCCTTTGCTGAGGGCGGTTACCCATTTCTCAATCTTGTAAATTGGAACTGCAACTTTTCTGGAAGAAAAAAGACCTGTTACAAAGGAAACCAGAATCGCTACGAACTCGACGGTCATGATGGGGGTAAGGATTATCCCCAGTATATTCTTAAGTTCAAGATCCTGCATTACATCATTACTCATGTAATAAAAACTGCCTGCTCTGGCCTTGGAATTGTAAATAAAAATCAGAATGCTCAGAGTGATTACACCTGCAATAAGGGTTGTCAGGATAACCTGCATCACTATTTTAATCTGAACAGATCTTTTAATGAAAAAATTTCTGAGTGGATGGCGGATATTTTTTTCGGTCATAATAAAATCATCCTCCCTGCAGTAGTGGATAAGCTCCCTCTTTTCAGGAAAATAGAACGTATATTCCAATTATGCAATAGATGCGCTTATCGGTTACAGTGATAATTTTTCTTTAAACTATTATAAATATGTTTTCTGAAAGAACGGAAATGAAAGTCATGGATAA
>CAYYNL010000198.1:0-7845 GCA_964472925.1 uncultured Fibrobacter sp.
AGCACAGAGAATGGGTTACTCCCTCTATTGAATCCTCCAGGCCATGAGCCCAGTCATACATAGGATAGATTTTCCAGGCTGTTCCGGTTCGGTGATGAGCGACCTTAAGGATTCTGTACATAACAGGATCCCGCATATTCATATTGGGATGCGACATGTCGATTTTAGCTCTGAGTACCCTGGAGCCATCCTCAAACTCTCCGTCTTTCATTCTCTGAAAAAGGCCAAGATTCTCCTCTACAGAACGATTGCGATAGGGACTTTCTTTGCCAGGTTGAGTCAGTGTACCGCGATACTCCCGAATCTGATCAGCACTTAAATCATCTACATAAGCTTTTCCGGCCTTGATAAGCTCAATTGCCCACTGGTACATTTGTTCGAAGTAATCCGATGCATAATAAACATGATCTCCCCAGTCAAAGCCAAGCCATTTTATGTCCTCTTGTATCGCTCTGATATATTCCTGTTCTTCTTTTGCAGGATTGGTATCATCAAAGCGCAGATGACACTCGCCACCATGCTCAGCAGCCATTCCAAAATCGATACATATAGCTTTGGCATGTCCAATATGTAGATACCCGTTGGGTTCAGGGGGAAAACGGGTCACCACTTTTTGCCATTTGCCATTCTTTAAATCCTCCCGTATTATGTCACGGATGAAGTTAGCAACCGGAACAGCTCCTTCTTCCGCTACTTTCTTGTTTTTATCAGCTCGGTTTTCTGCAGAGGAATTCTCCATAAAAACTCCATTTACAATTATTTAATTTGTTTTACGTTTCAGGGTACAGAAGTATAATAGTTTAATTTTAACTTTTAAGATTTTAATTATCGCCTGTATATTCATAGTCACAAACGACTCTCTTTGTATTTACCTTAGAGATAAATTCCGCGACTTTCAGATGTTGAGGATGTCTCTGGTAAATTTCAAGATCTTTTCTGGAATCAAAAACCGAATAGAGGCAAAGATCAAAGGCTGCCTCTGAACTGTTGAAATTTATTCCTACTTCAATTTCCTTTAACTGAGGTATCACATCTTTAAGTGCTTTGATATTGTCTCTGATGGTTTCAGCTATTTCACTTTTGTTTTTTCCCTGGTAATAATCAACTAACTTCCACATAACTATGTGTTTAATCATTTTCCATATTCCCTCTGATAAAATTGATAGCAGTTACTAATCGTCTGGTAACGGTTTCTTTGCCTAAAACCTCCAACAATTCAAAGAGCCCCGGCCCAAAGCTTACCCCGCTTACTGCCAGGCGTGTAGGATGAATCAGTTTCCCGGCAGAGATGTTTGATTTTTCAGAAATTTCATGAAATTTCTTTTCGATATCCTGGGATGTAAAATTTCCAAGACTATTCAGAGTGTTCTGGATTATGGTAAGAATTTCAATGGTATTAGAGGTAAAATACTTTTTAAGGGCTTTTTCTTCATAAGTTATGGGATCTTTAAAAAAGTAGATACAGTTCTCAGCCAGATCAGTTACCCTTTTCGATCTGATTTTCATCAGATCCATAATTCGCAACAGATAAGGATCATTATTGGTGGTTTGGGGATCTATCCAGTTTTTTTCTTTAAAAAATGGAATAACCTCAGGAACCAGCGATTCCGATGAGCGTTCTGCAAGATAAAGCCCGTTCATCCACTCCAGTTTTTTTTCATCAAAAACAGAAGCCTTTGGAGAAATCTGCTCCAGAGCAAAGCTTTCGATCAGTTCATCAACAGTCATCTTTTCGCGCGAATCCCCAGGGGCCCATCCCAGTAACGCCAGAAAATTAAAGAGGGCTTCAGGAAGAAAACCGGCACGTTTATAATCCATAACCGAAGCAGCTCCTTTACGCTTGGAGAGCTTTCCCCCGTCAGGAGAGAGAATTACTGGTAGATGAGCGAAAACCGGTGGTGTCCATCCAAATGCTTCATAGATAAGTACATGCCTTGGAGTAGAGGCGATCCATTCATCCCCACGCAGTACATGGGTGATCTCCATCAGGTGGTCATCGACCACAGAAGCCATGTGGTAGGTTGGAAAGCCATCGGATTTAATCAGAACCAGATCATCCAGAATATCGCTGCTGTATTGGATCATTCCCCTGATCTTATCCTCAAAAATGATTGTTCTTCCATGAGGTACTTTGAAACGGATAACATAAGGGATGCCATCTGCCAAATTCTTTTGGATTTGTTCTTCGGTGAGATTTCTGCAACAGCGATCATAACCCACAGATTGCTTTGTTTTTTCCTGTTCAGCGCGCAACTGAGCAAGTCTTTCAGGAGTGCAGAAACAGCGGTATGCATGTCCGCTTTCCAGAAGAATTTTTGCGTGATTCTGGTATATTTCAGTGCGTTGTGACTGAATATAGGGGCCGTAATCACCACCTACCAACGGTCCTTCATCCCACTCTAGCCCCAGCCATTTCAAACTGTCATAGATCTCCTGGAGCGCATCCTCCACGAAACGACTTCGATCTGTGTCTTCTATTCTAAGAATGAATTTTCCGTTATACCGACGTGCAAAAAGAAAATTAAAAAGAGCACTTCTGGCTCCGCCCACATGAAGATAGCCGGTAGGTGAAGGGGCAAAGCGAACCCGAACCTTATTGTCCATAATTAGTTATCCCTTTTTTCAGAAAATGGTATAAATTAATAGTGCCTCTCTGGAAACTGTTCTTCCTTCGAGGCTCGAACGCAAATGCAATGGGCCCGCGCTTAAGGAAGTCAAAGTTACTGCTAAAAATAACCATTCACACTGACTGCGGATAAGTCCGTTTTAGCAGCAAATCACAGAAAATGGGAGTTTTCGGACAGACACTTATATTGAAAATAAGTTTTTTTGATCGACTGCGGCTGATATTTTAAAGGGGAAGCTTAACACTGTTACTTTTTTAATCTCAAATTTATATTATAATCACTAAGCATTAAGTAGTGTCTGCTTCTGGGGAAGGATCTGTTTTCTCGACAATCCGATTGTATTAACATATTATAACTGGATAGACGAAACTTTGTGTTTGTTATCCCGATTACAACTATCTTATTATAGAGGTTTTTATGGAAACTGCTCCGGGTCACTTTCTGAGACGCACCCTGGGCCGCATTACGGCACGCATATTGCAGGAAACAACCGACAAGCAGTCCCAACGGGAAAGAGATTATATGCAAACTGCAGAAATTGAAACCTCCGGTCTTCAGGAAAAGTCATCTGGCCTAAAACCACCGGTACTACCAGATGGAAAACAAGCAACACCTTTAGGTTCAGGGATCATAACTGGAATATTAGGTGAAGGTGGAACTGCAGTTCTATATGAGATCTGTAACAAACAATTGGGCATACAAAGAGCGGTCAAGCTGCTTAAACCGACAAATACCCGGGCAAGTTATGAGCATTTTATAAAGGAATTCAGTATTGGAGTTCAATTGAATCACCCCAATATCGCCATAGTTCATAGTCTGGGACAATGGCAAAAACTTCCCTTTATTGAAATGGAAAAGATTAGTGGCTATACCCTTAATGAGATAGTATCCCAGTTTGGGCCCCTTCCTCTTGGTTTATGCACCGCAATAGGAATAATGATTTGCAAGGCACTGGAGTATCTGCACACCTGCAAATTTCAACTGGAAAAGATTGAGCATAAGGGTCTGCTTCATCTGGATCTTAAGCCATCTAACATAATACTGTCCCTTTCTGGAACATTAAAAATAATGGATTTTGGGCTTTCTACCCCTTTAGATGATGCAAAACAGGGTAAGTTTCCATCCAAAGTGGGATCTCCTCAGTATAGTCCACCAGAGCTTCTGCTTGGCAATATCAACCCAGATGAGCGTTCTGACATTTTCTCTGTTGGATGCCTTCTGTATGAGCTGGCATCAGGTTCAAAGGTTTTTCCAGGTACAAATCCTGAAGAGGTAATGCAGCTTCGTCGGGAAAACATCCATGTCAATCTTAAAAAAGTGCACAGATCACTTCCTCAACCATTTATTGAACTGATCGAACAATGCCTCTGTTATGATAAAGAAAAAAGGCCATCGGATGCAATCAGTGTTAGAAAACAACTGGAAAAAATGCATAGTAAACTAACAACACTTACTCCCGAAAGCGCCATTCAGTTATATGTTAATCAGCGAAAACACAATGAGCCTTTTGTGCTCCCACGCCCAACAATTCTTACTCATACTTCACTTCTTTATGCAAGTGGCCTGGTTGTAGCACTATTGGCTGCAATAATACTTATAAGCAGCGCCACTATGAGTGATAAAAGTAATTTCTCTGTATCGCTTATCAATAAAGTCAGCCCCATGATTCCCTCAGGCCCTCTAAAAGACTGGCTGGACTCTCATAAATCCGCCTCAATACTTCCCACAGGGTCATCCCTGAATAAATCCAGATTTCAAAAAACAGAAAAAGATGTAAATAAATTGAGTACTGCACCTTCTCAGTTTTATGCACCAGAGATCAGCAGTGATCATGCGGATCTCATGAACAGCCTCCGTAAAGAGTGGGCTTCCCGAAACTACGAAGAGATGCTAAAGCTCATCGAAAATCTGCCACCTGATCTGGCTGACTCCAAAGAGGTATTCCTATATAAACTCAGAGCTCTTGGCAGAAGTGGTGAAGAACTGGGTAATCTTCTATCATCCAAAGAAGTAGCCGACGGAGAGTACTATTTCCATAAAGCCAGATATTTTTTCGGCAGAAAAGAGTATTCAAATGCACTGGACAATCTTTTTAACGCAGAATCATATCCATCGGAATTTCTAGATAAAAGGATATTAGGACGGGAAGTGCAGTTATACCGATCCAGAAGTCTTACTGCCATATTCAGAAATGATCCTACTTCAGAAAATTTGAAAGTGGCACTTCAATCGTGGGAACGACTCTTAGAGCTTACCAGTGCCCATCCTGAGAGTATGCATAACCGGGAAGCTTCCCGGGAAAAGCAAAATCTTCTGGCAGAGGCTGCCTGGAGAGGCATTGAGTGAAGCTTATAGTCTGAAAAAATGCGACCAGGCACTCCAACTGAAGAAAATGAGAGGCAGATATATGTTACTGTATCTCTTTTTCAATAGCACAGCGGCCTGGTATAGTTGTCCAAAACCACTTTCAACTTTACCAAGAGGCGCAAAAGTTCTTCTTTTTCCATTTTTATCGTTTTTAGCCGAAACACTAAAAAAGTACTTCTTTTAATCTAATTTCCGCAGTTAAGGCGGACCATTAGGGTCAACTACATTTACAGGGTTACTTCCACAGTATGAATAAGCGTTCCAATATCGGTCGTCAGGATCAGTGCTAATGAAACCACCAATTTCAGGATCATAATACCTCTTCCCAAAATAATACAGCTTCATCCCACTTATTCCAACACCACTACCTTTTCCTGATCGTACTCCTTACCGGTAAATTGCTGACGAGTCGGTGTCTGAGGTGATGATGCTATATCATCCAATGGAATAATGGTTCCGTAAGGCTGGTAAAAAAAGGCTTCTGTAATCTGATTCTGGTCATTTATAACCATACAGGTTGATCCCAGGTGATCTTTCAGATAACAATCGTATTGATAATTCGTGTCATTCTGGAATATTCTCCCCTCACCATCTATATCCACAGACTCCAGATCATAGGCTATGGAGCTACTGGCAGAAATGTGATCATCAGGGGTTAAGTATTCACTAAAATACTTTTTGCCAGTTAAAGTCAGACATTCACCAGAAACTGCATAGTTACATAATATTGGATGCCAAGTGAGAAATCATTTTTTGGTGTTATCAGGTAAGTATTTCTCGGTACATACATTCATCAATAATTCTGACAACAAATAAAACATTCGATCAATGGGTTGAGCTGATAGAAGAATGCAATCGCGACTGCGACACTCGATCGGCTTTTACACCATGCTAAGGTCATTATCATAAAAGGAGAAAGTTACCGGATCAAAAAACGTTCAAAACTGGGTTTAGTCCCACCTTACCAGCTATCTTATGAAAAGAAAAATGGGAAATAATTTTTCGGTGAAAGTGGGAAATATTAAATCGGTGTTGACAGTATTTTCCCGATTCTGAAAGCGTGCACCAGTTCCGTCAACCATTAAATACCGGAACCATCGTTTCTTCAGGTTTGGAGTGAATGAACCATTGCCAACAAGATCTTTAAGCCGGCGGTGTATAGTACTCTTACTGGGCGATACACCTTGCAATCTAGCTGCTTCTTTGGAACTTTGTGAAAATGATAACTTCGCAAGAAGACCTGCTGCTGGGGTCAAACACCATTGGAGCCAGCGGTTATAGGATGGTACCTCAAGAACGTTCTTTCCTGGATGGCAGGTGTGACCATTCCACAAATCAATGAATTTGGTAAACCTGGCATTAATATTTCCCATAGGTGTACGAAACTGTCTGCGAGAATAACCCTTATTGCGATAGCGAAAAGGAAATTGTTCTACAGCCGCATTACAAGCTTTACGGTCTATCGACTCAAGTATTTCTATCAAAATATTCTTTCCCAGTTCGTTTTGATAAGAGTGAATCGCTTTAATGATACCATTGATATTATTATGATTTTCTGTTATATTGATTTCGAGTTCGAGTGTCAGCTCGATCTTCATAGCCGGAATTCCTCCTGTTTTGGTGAAAGATGGAGTAATATCCGGCTTTTCTATTTAAAAAGCAAGCCTTTTTTTGTATTTGCCACCAATTTCGGGACGACGTCTAATATTCATAGACAGTCCTTTCGTAATCACCATCTGTAATGAAAATCGATGGTATCCATATAAATGGAAGCCAATATAGAGCTTCAAATACATCCTCTCTTTTATCCTGTATCCGATAGGAGACATTTACCGGGTATAATCAGCAGATATTATGTTTTATTTGTTACAGCAGGCATTTTCAGGCATACTGAATACTTTCTATACTCTTTATTTTTCCAACTTCCCCATTTCTTCTATTCCAAACTGACTTATTCAGATTTATACTACCGTTTTTTTAATTCAATTGCTGGTAAATGCAATTCTTCAATTGTCATTTCATCGATTGACCTTTTATCAATTTTCAACTGCTTACCACCACCATCCGATTCATTAGGAATAATTTCGATTAAATAATAATTATCGCTTTCAATTAAATTATACGTAATCTCATCGTAATTAATATATCTTATCAATCTCTTTTCAACAGCTTTTTCAAGCAGAGTTTGTATCAACTCTTTATCTTCTATAATTCTCCCCCATTTAGAACTTTTGACCTCTACCCCCTTCTTTTCTAAAGTGGTTGTACAGAAAAGTATTTTGCACACAAGCAATAAAATTAATAAATAAGTTTTCATTGACATCTTTTTAAAAATTAAAGATTGCCTTTAAAAGCCAATCTTTGTACAAATATTGATCTGTTCTTATCGAAGTATAAAATTGGCCGTTTACAAGTTTTGGTGTTATTTGATATATCCTCTCAGCAGTAGCGACATAGTCTCGTGTTCTCCCAAGTGCTTTCATTACTGTATAATCACCTTTCACGTGGATTTTATCAGCAG
The DNA here is from genome assembly GCA_964472925.1 of uncultured Fibrobacter sp. Taxonomy (GTDB): domain Bacteria; phylum Fibrobacterota; class Chitinivibrionia; order Chitinivibrionales; family Chitinispirillaceae; genus JAAYPC01. The sequence goes on from CAYYNL010000198.1 coordinate 7,516, forward strand.
TTTCAATTATTCTACCAAATGACGGTGGACTACCTTTGGGATGAGTGTGAATTCCAAATTCTGCTTTTGGATCTACTGGACTTGAATTTGCTGTCCCAGCAGCCCTTCTTACCCATTTCCCTTCTTTCATAACATCATATCCGTGTTCAACACCATCTTTTTTGGTGTCAGAAAGAATAGATTCAATTTCCTTTTGCCTGCCTTTTAAGTCATCATATTTAACATCTGCAGATTTATGCGTAGCAGAACTTATACCATAGGTTAATGCGCCCATAACAGCACCAACACCTCCACCTATTAACGTAGATTTTCCCAATCCACCAAAAAACT
>CAYYNL010000199.1:0-7820 GCA_964472925.1 uncultured Fibrobacter sp.
CTTTCGAGTACCTCAAAGAGTGTACCCGAAAGGCAGTATTTACAGAAAATGAAAGGAGAGAAAATCTATTCGTTCATAAGGCTATTCTGCTCTACTTGTACCCGACGGTCAGTGCAGAATGTGCAGTTACGACCGTAGAAATACTTACGGTTAGCAGTGTCGTTCATTAAATGGACCCTGAACCAGGCGGCAGCTGCAGAAAGAGAAACTCCATTGGGTCCCTGGTATACCCAGCTTCCATGGTCTGAATTCAACTCGTTAATGAAAATTGCAGGCTGATCCCGGACCGATAGGAAAGTATTTTTAACACCATCGCATTTTACAGTATTGTCTTTCCCTCCGCAGAAAAATAGCATAGGAGTATGAACGCCGGAAAGCTCTGAGGTACCGCAAATCGTGGCAAGAGCCTTGTAGCGAGGATCGGAAGCTGACTTACATGTTGACATTCCGCCAAAAGAGTGACCAAGCTGGCCAATTTTTGATGTGTCAAGGCGATGATAGAAATGGCTGCTTGGATTCTCATTCTGCTCAATTATCCAGTCCATTCCAACGAGAGTGGGGAGGGGATCATAGCCTGTAGCGGTGCTTAGCGAAGCTACCACCACAAATCCGTGAGAGGCAAGATGTTTCATCATGGGTAAATACTGTCCACACCACTTATTTGCGCCTGCATCGGTGACACATTTTGGAGGATTTGGTTCGGGGTTGTCTGTGTACCCATTTGCCCAAATAAGAATGGGATGCAAGTATCCGCTATTGGCAAGATTTTTGGGGTAGTACACATTAAAGCGTTGCTGCTCATCTCCGTAGATTGGATCCGGAAGATATCCAGCCTTGGGTCCTACATTCTTGTCAGTCATTACCTCGAATGGACCCGCAGCGGTGGGATTAGCAGTAGGCCATGGTTTGCCAACGAGAATTGTATCAAGGGTAATATTCTGCTGCTGATTTTCCAGAGTTGTAATCGGAACAGATTTTGGCTGATACCCGCTTGCGGTAACTTTAATGGTATCTACAAAGGTAGCCATAACTTTCAAGCCGCTGCTATTGGAATTTGTTGATTTATTACTGATGTAAGTAATTGAATACTGCCCCCCTTTAAAGGACATATAGCGAAACGACATTTTTGTATTCCCGATCGAAGCCCTTACAACAAGGATTTTTGCAGACTGGCAAATTTCAGAGATATCGAACTGATACATCCCAGCAGCCGCATTCATGTTTACTTCCTGCCTGAGGAGGTTTCCTTTTAAATCGAAAATTTCAACCTTTATGGGTGACTGAGTTCTCAGTGAAAATTGTAATACATTGTTTTTTAACGAAATGTTGTTTAGATTCGGAATAACTGACCGATTTTTCACAGAAGTACTTATAAAAGAAAACTTTCCATCGGCATCAGTGGTATCTTTCAGGTTGTTAACCACCAGTGATACTAAAGCACCAGAAATTGGCTTTCTGTCGTTATTGGATACTACACCCTGCAAGTTAATTGTTTGGGCGCTTAATGAAAAAACCATAACCGCGATAACAAAGAAGTAATTTTTTAACATGCAACCCCCTTAGTTTAAAACCTTAATTTCTCAATTGGACGCGGTGCATTCGCGTTACGATAATAGCCATAAAAGCTATTCAGATGTTTTTGACTTAATTACCTGGCTATAGCCTGCAACACCTTAAAGCCTTATCGATTCAATATTTTATGTCACTGTATCATTCCAACTGCGGAAAAAAATTCTAAAGAATTGTATTAATTACACAACCAAATAGCTTCTAATCTGAAAATGACTATGGCTACAAAAGCCAGATGAAGATTCATTCGAAGCCATGTTATTTACCCATAATGTTAATATATATATAAATCAGGAAATATGAATCAGGTTTTAATGATTTATTTACTTATGCTGGAGTCGGCGGGTAATTGTTTATTCAGGTTGAGGCAGAAATTAAACATACATTGTTTGTCAAATATAATTACTTATTATCAGACAGGTCTCTCATTAGTTGAACCTTAGAAACCAGATGTATTTACAATGATTTATCAACGCAAGAATTTCTAAAAAGCATTCTGATGATCCAGTAATTTACGGAAGATGATTGTTTTGATGATTGTTATAAAGATGCTAGTGGGGCATCCATTATTTTAAAAACCGACAACCCCCATATTTGCATCGGAGAAATTGGTAATCGGGTTATTTTTAAAATTCATCAATTAATGCAACAGAAAGCCATCTATGAAATTACCTCAGGATAGAATCGAAGAGCTTCGGGCCCTTATCCGTACCTATGACGCAGCTTACTATGGGCGAGGAGAATCGCTTATTTCAGATCAGCAATACGATTCCCTATATCGTGAGCTGGTTGATCTTGAAAATGCTTATCCACAACTGAAAAGTGCTGATTCTCCGACCCAAAGAGTAGGAAGTGATCTGGTTAAAGAATTCCCCAAAGTTACCCATCGAATTCCGATGATGAGTATAGATAACACCTATTCCGAAGAGGAACTTCGTGAATGGGTGGAGCGGATAACACGATCACTGCCAGATAAGAAGCTTTGCTTTGTTGGGGAGTTGAAGGTAGATGGTGTGGCTATATCGCTGATTTATGAAAATAAAAGACTGGTCCGTGGCGCTACCCGAGGCAATGGAACTGTCGGAGATGAAGTAACTTCTAATGTCCGCACTATCCGGGGTATTCCTTTGTCGGTGGATTTTGAGGAACCATTTGAGGTTAGAGGTGAAGTGTATATGACTTATGATGCATTCTCCAAACTAAACCAGAGTATTGTTGAAAGCGGTCATAAGCCTATGCAAAACCCCAGAAATACCACAGCAGGGACCCTGAAGCTTCAGGATTCAAAAGAAGTTGCTCGCCGAAATTTAAGCTTTGCCGCTTATTCACTATTATCAGACACTTATAAGTTCAGTCATCATAGCAATCTTGAATTTCTCAGTGAAAAAGGATTTCCCACAGTTATACACTCTCCAGTATTACATTCGATCGATCAACTCATTGATTTTTGTGATAATTGGGAGAAAAAACGCCATGAACTTCCTTTCCCGGTTGATGGGGTGGTGATAAAGGTCGATTCTTTTTCACATCAGCAAGATCTTGGTACCACAGCTAAATCTCCCCGCTGGGTTATTGCATTTAAATATCAGCCAGAAAAGGCAATAACCCAGGTAGAAAAAATCGATGAGAATGTAGGGCGTACCGGAGTGGTTACTCCCATTGCACGTCTTACCCCAGTTTTTCTGGCAGGAACAACAATCAGGAATGCCACACTTCATAATTATGATGAAATCAAACGTTTAGGCCTTCAAACGCTTGATTATGTCGAAATAGAAAAGGGAGGCGAGATTATACCCAAGGTGGTAAAAGTTATTCCAGAAAAACGGCCTGCCGATAGTAAACCTTTTTCACCCCCAACCCATTGTCCGTCTTGTGGTTCTGTTTTGGGGAGGTTAGAGGGAGAAGTCGCTCTTCGTTGTTTCAATAGCTCCTGCCCTGCTCAGGTACAGGCATCCCTGGAGCACTTTGTTTCGCGAAACGCTATGGATATCAGGCATGTAGGACCGGCACTAATACAAAATTTACTGGAACATGGGCTGGTAAAATCAGTATCAGATCTTTACACTCTAACACCAGAAAAATTAATGACTTTGGCCAGAATTGGAGAAAAGACTGCTCATAATGTCTATGATTCTATAGAAAAATCAAAACATAATTCTTTGGATAAACTGATCCATGGTTTAGGGATTCGAATGATAGGTGCGCAAACGGCCAGGATTTTAGCCAGTAACATCAACGATATCAGTGACTTATTTAATATGAGCACCGAAGAATTATCCCGTATAGAAACGATCGGGCCGACTATGGCACAAAGTATCCGTTTATATTTTGATCGGGTGGAAAATCAACAACTTATAGATCAGCTCAAATCCAGTGGTGTAAATACCAGCGGGATAAAAAAAACCTTAATGAGTGGGCCGCTTTCCGGAAAGACCTTTGTGTTAACGGGAACACTAAGCAGTTTCACCCGGGAGGAAGCTTCTAAGAAGATAGAAGCATTGGGTGGAAAAGTAAGTTCAAGTGTCAGTAAAAAGACCGATTATGTGGTAGCTGGTGAAGAAGCAGGTTCCAAGCTTGTAAAGGCGGAAAATTTGGGAGTAAAGGTTATCGATGAATCTGCTTTTCTCTCAATTTTAAAAGACCTTAATGCCTGAAAAGTACGATCAAATCCAAATTTCGCAGTTGGATGCAGTACATTCGCTTCCCAATAATAATCGGGAAGCCATTGAAAGGTGTTTCGACTTTATCACCTTAACCGATAAAGCACTAAAAACCTTCAAATCTTATCAATTCAATGTTATACCGACTGCATTCACCCCAACTGCGGAAATCAGCTTAAAAAATGGTAAAAATGGAAATGATCATTACCCAGAGAAGAAGTGGAAGGAACGGATATGCATATTTTTTAATTAAGGTTTTTTCCTAACAGAAAAGAAGACTTCCTCATTGCTTAAAAATGTGGATAACTTGTTGAAAGAAGTCATTTATTGTGGACAATACATCACTTTTTCTTTTGTTTATAGGTAATTAATTAGGATTTTGATAAATAAATACTTAATAATTAACGACTATTTAGAAAATTGAATATGTTGATAACTTTTTCTCTAATTTTGTCGCTGCTCTGTTGCCTCTTCTCATCTTGTATCGATACCAGCCTTCCCGAGAATACTCCGGTGATAAAAACAGAGGAGTGGAAACTGACTGAACCAGGTACAGAAAACAATGCTGATATCACTATCAAAACTCATCAGGACGGTATAATAACCTGTGAGGGACTATGGCAGTATTTTTATATTGGAGTTGAAGTAACCAGTAATGATTTAAGTGGCTATGTTTATAAAGATAGCACCTATATCTCGATAACCTGCACAGGAACTGCTCACCTGCCAGAAGATTATTCGGAGTCGTTTTCTTCATATAATCTTACCTTTAAAGGCCAGTTGACAAATGGGCTATTATCTGGAATCTGGGAAATTTCCTTTAAAGAGGCTCAGTGGGATAAAAAATCGCCCCGAAGAGGAAAATTTGACGGCATTTTATTAAACGAAAAGATCCTGGCACAATAGCAGGCCTTTTAAACCTAAATTCCGGTTGGATTTTGCGCATTCGCATACAGAGAATTATCTTGAAGCAATTGAAGGTGTTTTGATTTTATCACCTTGCCAATAAAGCCCTCAACACTTTTGATTCCTAATAATTCAATATGTTATGCGACTGCATTTACCCCAATTGCGGAAATTAGGTTTAAGAAGATGAAAAAATCTTACCTGAAACCTTTTTCTGAAACGGTTTTAAAAAATATAGCATATCCCCTCTTATTTTTTTTGGTTTAGTGATTCCTTCAATTTTCTTGCTTTCGTTTCAGAAAAGCCAGGTGTTTCAGCAATTTCCGCTATAGAGGCATTTTTAAGCCGTTCCAGAGATCCAAATTTGGTAAGTAGCAGTTGTGCACTTTTTTTTCCAATGCCCTCAACATCTTCAAGAATCGATTTACCAAACTGTTTTCCCCGAATTTTTCTATGATAAGAGATCGCATAACGATGCACTTCATCCCTAATACGTTCTACCAGACGTCGCGCAGGATGAGTGGGAGGGAGACGAATTGGTTCTGATACACAGGGTGAATAGAGTATCTCCTCCCGTTTTGCAAGTGATGCTACCAGTGGGGGATTTTGAAATTGTTTGATTGCATCCAGGGCAGAAGAAAGCTGTCCCGGTCCACCATCTATCAGAAGAAGATCGGGAAAGGGTTTGTTTTCTTCCTGAAGCCGGCGAAGTCTGCGACCTACCACTTCCATCATCATGGCAAAGTCGTTTTGACCATCAACAGTCTTGATTTTATACCGCCGGTATCCGGATTTATTAGGCATTCCATCCTTAAACTGTACCATTCCTGCTACAGTAAACGACTCTCCAAGATTTGATATATCAAAAGCCTCAATGATTTCCGGAATTTTTGGCAAACACAAGACCTTTTGCAAGTCGATAATATCGTCGATTGCACTAGCTGGTGCTTTTTGAGCCATATATAATGAAGCATTCTTTTCAGCCATCTCAACAAGTATCTTTTTTGTTCCCTTTTGGGGAATCTGGATGGTTATTTTACTGGTAAACTGTTGATTAAACCAGTTTTGCAGGATTTCCTGCTCAAAGCCGCCATTTTCTGGCAGAAGGATTTCGGGGGGGGGATTGTCCTGCTGATCCTGATAAAATTGCAGTAAGATATTATCATGATTGGTATTAGAAAACTCCCAGGTGGTGCGCTTAAAAAGGTAATTTCTGCTGGAAATCAACAGACCATCACGAAAATGCAAAACTGCAAGGCTTACTGTTCGGTCTCCTTCAACAATGCCAAATACATCGCAATCGGTATCGGCCAGTTTAAGATCAACCTGCTGAAGTCTTGATGCGTCTTTAATAAGCTGGATTTGATCCCTTAAAATTGCGGCATCCTCAAAGCGATACTCCTCAGATGCTTTCTCCATCGATTGTGTTAGATCCCTGATCAGATCGTTGCGTTTTCCTGAAAGGAATCTTATGAGATCAGTCACATTGTTGCGATACGTTTCCTGCGACACTTTTGCATCGCAAGGTCCTGAACATCGTTTCATAGAGTAATTAATACAAGGCCTTACCGGTTTTGAGAGTGGCAGTTGTTTACTGCAGTCTCTCAGACGGAAAATTTTTTTTGCAAAAGCCGCCAGCCTCCGCATGGAGCGGACATCAGTGTAGGGTCCAAAATACCTGGCACCATCTTTTTCTACTTTACGCACTACCAGCAGTCTTGGAAAAGGTTCATTTACTGTTATCTTCAAATATGGGAAATGAGAATCATCTCTCAGTTTAACGTTGTAATTGGGCTGGTGTGTTCTAATGAGATTTGCCTCAAGAATAAGAGCTTCCGTTTCGTTATTGGTAGCGATCCAGTCGATATGATCGAGCTTTTGAAGCATAACTGGGATATGAGCTCTATCTTCGTGAGAATCAGAGAAATAGGAGCGAACTCGGTTTCGCAGATTAATTGCTTTTCCGATATAGAGCACCTTATCTGTCTCATCTTTCATTATGTATACACCAGGGCTCTCTGGAAACCGGTTCAATTGATCAAAGATGCTCTGATCTAATTTTTTTCTAATAGTGTTTGAATTTTCCATAAAATTTAATTTTACTAATTCTGAAATAAGAAATCAGGCTTTTTCCAGAAAAAAGGCTGTTATTAGTTAAAAAATGATTAATAAGAGAGTTAAAATAACTTTAGCCTGATTCGGACGATTATTTGACATAAATCGCATGGAGCACTAAAGGTTAGCGGTCCAAAGTATGGCAAGAGCATATATACAGAGAGATACGCCCGAAATTTCTGGGCCGATAAGCAAAGAGATTGAAGCGAGTCGCGTCAAACAGTCCTACGATTCAGACTTAAAATAATTCGCAGGGAAATTTTTAAAATTGTTTGGGGGTTCAAAAGAAGCCCCAAATTACCCAAAGGGGAACTTGAGACTGGGGGAGAACATGGATGGTGCTATAAAGCTCCGAAGCTTCCTCTCCTGGGTAAGGAATGGGGGATTCTTGGTACTATTAGGGTTCAGAGATGATATTGAGGTTTGTGCGCCGTAATTGCAGGGCAACATACATTAATCCTGCAGACTGGTTAAACCTAAATTCCGCAGTTGGATGGGGCGCATTCGTGTCCCGATAATAATCCTAAAAACCGCAGTAGATTGACGCGGATAACACGTAATCTATTGCGC
>CAYYNL010000200.1:0-7780 GCA_964472925.1 uncultured Fibrobacter sp.
AACAAAAATACTGCGATAATTATTTGAGACTTTATTGGACAACATAAATTGTATTACCTGATTATTTTATTTGCACGTCCTAATAATGAATTACTGAGCCTAAGACCATACCTATTGGCATCTTTAATATTTAATATCAAATAATTATCAGCCGTAACGATCGGAATTGAACCTGCCGGCGATCCTTTTAACACCTTGTCAATCAGAAAGGCAGCCTGCCTTCCCTGAGGTATAATCTGAGGTCTGAACCCGAATACTGATTCATAACCATTTATAGATATGTAAGCTCCTCCAACCGGTATATTTCTATTATTAGCAAATTCACCAATAACCGTGAATGCATCATCCATCACAGCCAGCGGATCACATATTAACAAAATGGCATCTGGAACTAATCCATCCTGAACTTTTATCTTTAGTAAAAGTTTCAATTCCGTAGCATTTTCAGCAAATAATTCGGTGATATTAATTTTTTCCTGTTCAGATGCTTTGTGCAATGCGTCAAGCTGCCTGGCGGCAATGCTGTAGCTTTTATAACAAGGAATCCAGATCTCTTTCATTTCAGGCAGGAGTTCCTGAAATATCTCCAGACTCTGTAATGCTATATCATCTTCTTCGTATCTTACACCAGTCATGTTCCCGCCTGGCTCACGCAAGGTGTTTATCAGATTGCGGTATTCAACAAATGAATTTGCAAATACCACTGGAATTTTACTCTTTTCAATTAATTGCTTGGTAAGTAACAATGGTTCGGTTGGATAAATAAAAATCAGATCAACCTTTTTATTAATGAAACCATTTACAATATTGTGATAAGCAACAGAATCTATGTTTTTACTTTTTTGTATATCATAAAAAATATTAACACCCTCATGGTATCCTAACTCACTCATCTTTTCCTTTAAGCCAGTGATAATGTCACTAAAGTATTCCAGACCACTTAAAATCCCTATGTGATAGACTTTATTCTGTTGCTTAGTGCAGCAAAGCAACAGAATAAAAAGTATGAATGATATATTTTTAATCATATAAGTCCCTTTTATATAATGATTTAAAAAAAACGATTTTCATTAGAACTTGAGTAAGCATTCAGCTATCTGATTATATAATTATTCAATACTTTTTGCCTATAATTCTGATTGCTAAATGCTCTTTGAATAAAAATTTCTATAAAGGATAGGGAAATATCAAGAATTGCTCAATTTGAAAACCAATTCGATGGTTTACAAAGCGTTAAAGGAAAGAGAGATAGAATTCAGAGGTTTATAGTTGTTGGTAAGCAAAATGCTGCCATTGAAAAGCCACTTAATAAGGGGGAATTTCACTCTATTGCATCTTTTCTCTCTGAGTTCTATTTTTTAACATCCACGGGGTTTTGGATGGCGTAATTTAAGCTGCACTTATATTTTTGTTAAAAGGCAAATTATAGCCTGAAAAACTGCAAATAATTTATCAATTAGCTCACCATCTGAAAGAAAATCGCCCGATTCAGATTGTAGATTTTAAAGGACAGGGAATGCAAAATACCATAAAGATTGCAATAATAGGATTCGGAAATGTTGGCCGCGGTGTCATAAAAGCAATCCAAAGAAATGCTGACACGAAACTTGTCTGTATTCTTTCTCGTACACCTGAGCGGGTAAAAAAAGAGCTTGCAAATGCAGTATCGGTTTTTGCTGCCGACAATTTAGATGAGCTTAAAAAAGCCGATGTGGCTATTCTTTGCAGCGGGTCAAAAGATGATCTTCCCGTGCAGGGGCCATTTTATGCGAAATACATTAATACTGTCGACAGTTACGACAATCACAGTCAGGCACTTTCCTATTTTAACGCAATGGACAAAGTTGCCCGTGAAGCCGGGACAGTTGCTTGCGTTTCCACAGGATGGGATCCGGGAATCTTCTCTCTTCAACGGGTACTGGGAAATGCCTTTATTCCTGGTTGCAAAACTTACGGTTTTTATGGTATCGGTCCCAAAGGAGGGCTTTCTATGGGACATTCGGATGCTATCCGGCGAATTGCCGGTGTGCAGGATGCCCGTCAGTACACTCATGCCATTGCAGAGGCAATTGAGAGTGTGCGCTCCGGAAGAAATCCCGAACTCAAGCCAGGGGACATGCACTGGAGGGAATGTTTTGTTGTTGTAAAAGAAGGAGCTGATACTAATGAAATCGAACATAAAATAAAAACCATGGAAGGTTATTTTGCACCATATAAAACGGTTGTACATTTCGTCAGTCAGGAAGAGCTGGATGCAAAATGTTCTGGTTTTCCTCATGATGGTTTGGTTGTTGGTTCGGGGATAACCGGGGAGGGCAACCGTGCGCACATTGAATACAGCAACATCTGGGATAGCAATCCCGAAGCAACAGCCAATATTATGGTTGCGCACGCACGTGCGGTAAAGCGACTGGCAGAGGAAAACCGCAGAGGCGCATTTACAATTTTTGATATACCGCCTGCATATTTCTCATCTCATTCCCGTGAAGAGCTGATAAGATCATTTCTGTAGAGCTCAGGCTAAGTGAAGAATTCCGATGCATTTAAAGAAACGACTTTTCAACAGAGTACCAGTTGTAATTTTCATCATCGCAGTGCAGGTGAGCTGGATCACTTTCATGTTGATGAAACTTACTGCTCTTTCAAGGACGATCACCTTTTCGCTTCAGATGATAAGCATAATAGCAATCCTGGTGATTATCAACCGAAGAGACAATCCTGCCTATAAGCTGGCATGGGTGATACCGATCCTTGCGTTTCCCATTTTAGGTGGTTTGCTTTATCTGGTAATTGGTGGCAAAAAACCTGCCCGTAAGATGCGGAAATCTTTAAATCAGTCCTGGAGAAAAATGGCTGGGTTTCTCAGTCAGGATTTGACGGTAATTGATGAGATAGCTGCTATGGATGAAACCGCCCGCGGCCAGGCAAATTATTTGTGGAATAGTGCAACTTTTCCCATTTACCGTAATACTCAGACTAAGTATTACAGTAATGGGGAAGAGATGTATCCGGACATGTTGGAGGCACTTGGCGCTGCCAAACATTACATTTTCATGGAGTTTTTTATTATTGCACCAGGGACTATGTGGGAGGGGATTCTGGCGATACTTAAGGAAAAGGCCAGGATGGGTGTCGATGTCCGGTTGATTTACGATGATCTGGGCTGCCTCAACAGGCTTCCCTACGGTTACAAGGAGGAGTTGGCCAAATACGGTATCAAATGCGAGGTGTTCAATCCGCTACGTTTATTTTTTACAGCGGTGATAAATTACCGGGATCACCGCAAAATTCTGGTTGTCGATGGATGCGTTGGTTTCACTGGCGGGATCAACCTGGCTGATGAATATATAAATGTAATTAGTCCATTTGGTTACTGGAAGGATGCTGGAGTCCGGCTGAAGGGTGAAGCTGTCTATAGTTTGACGATAATGTTTCTGACAACCTGGCATTCGTTGCGCCGCGATGATGAAGACATTTTGGTGTTCAGACCCTGTTTTGACACCAAGACCTGTTCTGATCATGACGGTTATGTCCAGCCCTATTGTGATTCTCCGCTGGATGAGGAGTACGTTGCAGAGAACGTCTACCTGAATATCATCAACATGGCCTCCAGGTATATATACCTGTTCACTCCTTACCTGATTATCGACAACGAACTGATGACTGCACTTTGTCTGGCCTCAAGACGGGGAGTGGATGTGAGGATCGTGACCCCAGGCATTCCAGATAAGAAGTTAGTGTTTTACGCAACGCAGTCCTGTTATCTTCAGCTTATCGAAGCCGGGGTTAAAATCTATGAATTCACTCCAGGATTTCTTCATGCAAAGTGTTTGGTCTGTGATGACAAAATCGCTACGGTCGGGACCGTCAATCTTGATTATCGCAGCCTCTATCTTAATTTTGAATGTGGCGTCTACTTTTATGGTTCATCAGTGGTGATGGCACTAAAGAAGGATTTTCTTGGTACCCTGGAAAAAAGTACCAGGATCGAGGGCCAGGCGATGCGGCATAAACTTCCGGTAAGGCTGGCCCAGAGCATTCTTCGGCTGTTTGCTCCGATGCTCTGAAAATAAAACTCAGGCAAAGTCCTGAAACGATTTGTTAAGAAACGGGTTGAAAATGAGGAAACGTCAACAGAAAGAAAGAGGTATCAATTGACATCTTTAGATTGCAGCGAACCATTCAAAAAAAACTTGTCATATGGATGTGGATGCAATTGTAGCTCCGACCAGAAAGTCTCGATTCTCGCATTTCCACCAATAGATAAACTGGGGCACATAATGTGCAGGATAAGCAATAAATTCAGGATGAATTATTCGGTCGCACCTGGTCTTTATGCTATCGGTAATCCTGATGAATCATCACCGGTACTGGTTACAGCAAATTATCGATTGACTTGCGACCATCTTCATAAAGCAATGGAAAAAAGTAATGTTTGGGTGCTGATTATTGATACCAAAGGGATAAATGTCTGGTGTGCCGCAGGGAAAGGAACATTTGGTACTTCCGAACTTATGCAGTAAAGACGGTAAATCATCGTCTGGATGCTGCTGATGCTACTGTCAGGGGTCCAGAGGCTGGATGTTTTCTTAGAGAACGATTATCCACTATTTCTCAATCTTGCCGAATACAATCTCATGAATCACATTATAGGGTTTTGATCTGAAAGAGGCATCGGGTAGTTTTATAGTTTTCAGTACGTATGGTATTGCATAGGTTAAAATATCTGTCCAGAGAATCAACGTTGAACTTTATTTTACGAAGGGGGAACTTTTTATCTGCTATGTTAATTACAGTATCCAGAGGATTCCATTCTGGTACTTCTGCAGAAAACGAATGTTAAAATGGTCTGTCTCTGTTTCGAATTTTCCTGCTCTTGAAATGGCATTTCTTTTGCAGCTCTCATACACTGGAGGAGAACATGCTTTCCAATTGGATTAATTCATTGAAATACATTGGTATATGTGAAGCAGTGGGCCTTGCCGGATCAGTTTTCACCGCCCGATCTATTCCTGCCTGGTATGGTAAGCTACAGAAACCCTCAATTACTCCTCCTTCATGGGTATTTGGGCCAGTATGGACAATCTTATACGCTCTTATGGGAATTTCAGCTTCTATCATTTCGCAGAAAAAAGAACAGGGCAAAAGAGTAGGGATGACTGTATTTTATTTACAGTTATTGTTAAACTTTCTCTGGACCGTCGTTTTTTTTGGGATGCGTTCACCTTTTGCTGCATTAATAGAGATATTTACCCTGTGGGTTTTTATAATTGTTACCATTATACTGTTCTGGAAACTTTCTCCTGTAGCTGCGCTGCTTCTTATTCCTTATCTTTTTTGGACAAGCTTTGCATCTGTTCTGAATTTCCTGTTCTGGAGACTCAATCGTTGACATTCAGATTGAAATCCATAAGTGGATATGATCTTAGGATGGAGGAAATATGCCCAGAAGTAATGAAGACATCAAAAATGACATCATAGACAATCTTGCCAGAGATTCCAGGGTGAAGTCTCATGATGTAAAATTTGAGATAAGTAATGGTCTGGTGGTACTTACCGGAAGTGTGCAGTCTTACAGGGCTCGTGAAGCGGTGGAGTCGGATGTGTGGAAAGTTTCTGGTGTTACAGCAATAGATAATCGTCTGGATATCGTTTTCCCCCCAAGATACAGAAAACCTACTGATGAGGCAATACTGGAGAGCGTAAATGGTCTGTTGCGTTGGGATCCGGATATATTTCTTGAAAAAATCACAGCATTTGTACACGAAGGAAGGGTGATTCTTGAAGGTTCAGTCGATATGTTGTGGAAAAAGTTCAGAGCTGAGGAACTGGTGCGCAATGCCGGAGGGGTTTTGGCAGTGGTAAACAAGCTGGCAGTAATAACCACCGGTGATGTTACTGATGAAATAATCGGGCAGGAAATAACCGGATTATTAAACCGCAATTCTGCTTTAAATGTGAATGCTGTCTCTGTGGAAGTGCAAAATGGTAATGTACGTCTTACTGGAACGGTTCCAAACAGAAATGCTTTTGACATTGCCGAAGACATCGCCAGATATACTGATGGAGTGACAAACGTGGATAACCAGCTTGTCATAAGAGGAGTCTGATGGTAGTTAAAATTCTTCAGAATTAAACAGCTTATCTTGAAAAATCGCGAGCTATGCCATATATTTTACTAAAACAGATTAGGAGATTTGAGTATGGTTCGTTTGCGATTTTTTCTTTTTTCCATAATATTTTATACAGCTCTTGTTTCTGCCCAGCAGGACAGTTTGACTGCACCGGTTTGTGCACACCCCGACCAGATTATTGCTAAAATAGATGGTAACAAGATAGAGTACATGATGGGGGAGTATCAACTGAACATTTCCACCATTAAGGGGTACCTGTACAATGATGGTTTCAGCAAGCCTTATCTGAAAAAGTATAACACATTAAGGGGGAGCTCTTATGCAATGCTTGCAGGGGGGCTGGGATTAGTGATAGCAGGATTTTCTACAGGGAAAAATTTGTTTTCCATTGGCGGTTTGGTTACTGCAGGTAGTGGTGTGGTGATCTACTTTAAATCCAACAATAGTTTTCGTAAGGCGATTCATGAATACAACAAAAGTGTATGCAGTAATAAATTTCATCATTGAAAAAGAGGGTAAAAGGGAGGGGTAGCCCTCCCCAAAGAAATCAGTTTACCCTTGATACAAATTCATCGGTTGCGGTATTTATGCGGATTTTATCACCAATGTTACAATACAAAGGTACCTGGATCTCATAGCCGGTGTCTATTTTAGCTGCTTTGAGCACTTTACCGGAAGTATCCCCTTTTACTGCTGGTTCAGTGTATTCGATTATGGCTTCAACCTGTGCAGGAAGTTCTACACCAACCGGTTTTGTTCCATAGACAATTATATCGATACTCATCTCTTCCCTCAGATAATTGAGTGCATCGCCCAGATCGTCCTTGTTCAGGTCCATCTGTTCATAGGTTTCCTGGTCCATGAATGTGTAAAACCCGTTATTTTCATAGAGAAACTGCATGGTTTTACGCTCCAGGATGACGTCATCGAATTTATCGGTAGCCCGGTATACAGTTTCTGACATGCTGCCGGTGGACAGGTTTTTCAGTTTCATTTTCACTGAAGATGCACCGCGGGCACCTTTGTTGTAGATGGCTTTCATGACAATGTAAAGTTCGTTATTGATTTTTACAGTATTACCCTGTCTGAGATCCTGTGCTTCTTTCATTAAAATGACTCCTTGAAATTTAAAAGTTTATTAAAAATTTTGGCTGAATTTCAGCTTCTTGAGTAATCAAAGAATAGATCTGTTTCTGAAAATTCTGAAAGATAAACAGAATTCTCAAAATATAGATGGAGGGATCAGATACCTGATCGTTAGAAATGAACAGGCTGAAGATGGTAAGTGGGTTTCTTTTTTATTAAATATTGAATTCACGGAGAAAATCACTGAATTTTTTAACCAGATTACAGTTTTCTTCTATAAAATAACTCATCTTCCTGGTTGCATGCTCAATTTTATTTAAATCCCGCAAAAAATAATTAAAACTTTCAGTTGTTTTTTGGAATTTTTCTTCAAATTCAGCATCATTATATTTTTCCATTAGATCCTTATATCTTATAAATACCTCTGAATCATCAAAATATTGTCGGAAATTTTCAAGAAATGCATCCACTTTTACCCTCTGATAGCGATTTTCCTGAATGTAAGCATTCCATAGAAATGGCTTTGCAGAACAGATAGCTCTGACCAGAGAATCTTCTCC
>CAYYNL010000201.1:0-7759 GCA_964472925.1 uncultured Fibrobacter sp.
TTTCGTTTTGATAAACCGGAAAGTTTTCAGCATTAACCAGACAGCGATTACCGGACTGAACCCGGATTGAAAATTGACGTGTGTTCATAGCCGGTGTCTTTCCGCATAACCATTTGAAATATTGTTGATACAGAAAAGAGAAAAAACGATAAGAAATGCAACCGTTATGCCTTGCAAATGCTGGAAAAGCAGATTAGGAAGATAGCCTGGATTAAAAAGGGTATTTCCAATAGCCAGAATGTCCTGCTTGCTATCGATCTTGGCCAGCAGGCTTCCAAGAGTAACCGGAAGGCTTACAGGGTTTATATCGGTAGACAAGCCTACAGAAATAATAAAATCAACACTGCATTGTAGAAACACTGCACTGCCAAACACTGCTATCAGTTTGTTGAAAATATGCAACCGGCTGTTTTTCCAGAGTATGTCAAAATTAACGATTCTGCTCTCGGAGATACCGCACACCCGCATGGCATTATAAAAGTCAAGTTTTTTGAAATGTTCTATTCTCTCTCTCATCAAATCAACTACTTCTGCAACTATAAACAGGCTCATGCATAAGGCCAGGCAAGGAAAAACTGTAAGATTTCCACTTAATATGCCTTTATCTACCAGAGCGGCAATTCCCACATATCCAAACAGAATTCCTACTATCTGTGGAATAGAGCGAAGGAGATTGAGAAAAAAAGTTAAAGCTACATATCCTGCATGATTACTTTTCTGCTCGAAAAAATGGAACCCCAGGGTTATAAGCCAAGATAGAACCAAGGTGAAACAAACCACCAGAAGTGATATGCTGAAAGTATTTACAAAGCCGGTAATTACTTTCTCTAATGCGGGACGGTTAAGAAAAAGCAGATCCCAGACCCCAACAATGGCTATGGTGATAATCCATATTGCAGTCCATAGCATATCTTTGGAACTGAGAAATGACTGAAGAAAAGTATTTTTATGATCTGTTCTCATATTTCAAAGATTCCCTGTACACAAGAAAATCGGTCAGCATTTCAGTAATTTTGACAGTGTAAAAAATGGAAAGAATTATTACTATCACCACATCATAGTTCTTATAGAGCATCTGACGGAGCATCTCGTAGTTAAGATAACCGTGAATATTGAGTGCCATCTCTATTATAATCAATCCGGTAATAAGAAAGGATGCCTGTTCTTTTATGGTTGACAGATACTGAAAACGGGCATTCTGGAAAATATGCTGGAAGACATGGCCTTTGAAGTGCTTTTGAAATTTAAATATTGAGCCAAAAGGTATTCCGGTGGTGTTGTCATAAAGATAGGAAGAGTTAAGGTTTTTAACCAGAGCCGTATCCAAGTATCCTTTTCTGCTTTCGGATGTTAAAAAAGCGTAAAACTTATTGGAATACATGATTAGCAGACCATTGGAAATGACTCCCAGAATAATCATGAAAAAAAGTGAATCGGTGTTAAATTCAGTTCTGATTGAGTATGCAATGACATAGGCAGGTGAGAAAAGAATAAAATAGACGATACTCTTAATTATGGGATTAAGAACCGCGCTTATCCTTTTTCCCAAACTCAATTTTTCTTCTTTGAAAGCTGGTTGATGCTTTTTTTCTGATGCCTGCTTTTTTGAAATAAAACGCCAGACGGCTATTGTCTGTACTCCATACCAACTCAGAAGCATCACAATGATATATGTAAAAAGAAATTTGATTAACATCCAAAGTATATTCTGCAGTTTACTGATCGAAAGGTGCTCTTCCAGATGTGATTTTTGAAGTTTTTTATTGAATTCGTTTTCTTTTGTTCTCAGCAGTTCATCGATGATCTGATTGTTTTTTTCGGTCTGACCCGGATAAAAAACATTCATCACATCCTTTAGAAGAGAGCGTTGAAAGGGATCATTGATATTGGAGATTGGAACATCTATGAATTGGCGAATACCGGAGCTTTGCTCCTCCTGCTCCTTCACCCTTGAAATATTATAAAGAGAAAGAAAACCAAAAAGCAGTAATGTAACAAAGATAATACCTGAAATATGTTCGATAATTTTCTTTTTCATAATAATTCAGAATCCGGTTATCGTGGACTGATGGTAATCTCTCCTGAATTGTATTGGATACTGAATGGCTTACCCAGTAATATTTGTTCGATATCCTGCAGAATATATCTGGTACTATTCTGCAGTTGTTCGCTGATCTGTGCAGATGAACTCAGTGTACATTTCAGCCTCTTACCATCATTGTACAATTTCCACTGTGGAATCGATTTATCCTGATGAGTAATATCGTTAAAGAACTCAAAATACTGAATATAGGTCTCATTTACAGCTTTTAACCGGTTTCCGACAATTTCATAAATATCATTAACACTGAATGTTTTTGACTCAATTATATTTTTTGCGGATGTTTTAAATATTGCGGGGCCACTGTTTATCCATCCGAATACCTTTTTATCCGGAATAAAAACATAGTAAGAACTGGAGTAGCGGAAAATGCGTTCGACAGACAGACCAGCACTGCATTTGGTAACCGAACCCCCTGAAGGATATTTCTGGTAAACACTTGTGGGTTGTTTAAGTGAGACTGTGTCGCCAATTATCAGGCAGTTTTTGAAAATATTGTGATAAAGTTGTGAGGATAGTCCCTTTAAATTGCCTTTCTCATCAAGAAGCAGAAAATAGATTTGCCCCTGATAATTACAGCGAATGGCTTCGGTAATCTGATCACCTAAAGTTTCTTTCCGATTAACAATCAGAAATGGCGGATAAGAAGGGAAACTATTTAGATCGGTTTCTGTCAGAATCTGTTCGAATTGATTGAATATGGAAAGCTTTGAAGGATGGGAGATTATAAGGAAGTCACCTGTTTTTTCGGCTGCTGACAAGACAACCGGAAGCAAGTGGCAGAACAGAATTGCATAAAAAATTTTCATAGTTAAACATATCCGTAAGGAAAAACCAGAAATTTAGAGCATGCCCTTATTGCAGGACATGCTGTAAATGCAAATCATTTTTTCCTGGCTTCCTGCCATTTCTCAATAGTAGAAAGCTGAGAGGCGGTGCCATAGAGATCAATGGTATTGGGATCAAACTGAGTGCTGAAATAGGCCAGTGAAGGCAGAGAAAAAAGCCAGCATCCCAAGGCAAGTTCATGCTCCATCTGATCGATATCCCGTGCAAAGTACTGTTTGTCGCCGATTTCATGAGTAGCCATAAAACCATAAATTTTTTTCAGCAGTTCGGCAAATTGTCCCCGTTCCGGGGAATCGGTACCAAGATCGATGCGAAAGAAATTTTTATCTGCTTCAAAGGATTGCTCTTGAATAAACTGTTTTCCATTATTATCTATTGCAGTATGCAGATTTACCTTGTAGGTTTCGAAATCTGGCTGGCGGAGGAAGATATTATACATGTCAAACAGGAAGTTGCTTCTGTATCCGCTTACTGCAACCAGTACTGCATCATAATTGCCTTTCTGTATTTCAGCGTTGGGAACCACATTTACCTTGATCTTTCCTCCAAAGAGTGATGGATCGTTCATGATCTCTACTAATTCTGCCAGTTCTTCACGGTAGTCATGAGTGAGACATGTCTGAATCTGCACGGTGTCAGGAAGCACAGATGGATCAGGACCATCAAATTCGGTTGAAGGTATAACCACAGAGTCTTCCACATAATATGATGTAGTGGGGAAAACACTGTAATTGAGGTAGTCCTCATAATTATCATTCTCACCCCGGTAGTTAGCGATATGGCGTTGCTGTTCGGTTCCGATACGGAAAAAACGGTTGAGAATTTTTTTGTTATCGATCAACTTACGCAATGCTTTGCGCTGATCAAGGGAGAGACGCTCAACATTGAAGAATAGAGCGAAAAAGCAAGTGCTGATACTTGATTTGTAGAAATATTTTTCTGTTTTTCCCAGAATGGGTGAGATTGCTCCGAATGGAGTGCTAAGTAAAACATTTATGTTGCGGTTTTTAAGTTCAGTTGAATAGGTACTGTTATCAATGTAGGGCTTTAAAACCACATTGTTAACAACAGCATTATAATCAGGGGATTTGTAAAAATGAATTTTATCTTCAATTTCACCTGCCTGCAGATAAGGACCGGTACCATTGTTGTAATACGGAGCATCAAGTTCAGAATCAAAGGGTAGAATCTTAAATGAGAATACCTCTTTGATGTCGCTTTCGGTCCAAATACGGTCGCTTTTCAACTGGAAGACTATTTCACCGTTGTCATTGGGTCCCTGAAAATCGAATGACGGGACTGCCTGAGAAACGAGAATGTAATCAGGGGAGATGCTGCCCAGTTTTTCTATTCTGTTAAGAGTGAATTTCAGATCCTTAGCAGTAAAATTGATTCCCTCTTTTTCTGAGATGGAAATATTTTTCTTATTCATTGTAACTGAATAGCTGTTGTGCCATTTTTTCCGAGGTTTGAGTCGGATGGTGACATTATTCTTCTGGTCAAGAGAGACAAATTCTCCCAAGCCGTCTTCATAAACTGTACCACTTCTGTTGGCAGAGATGTTAAACAGACCATCAAAGAGAACTTCATCCAGTTTGTCAGCTATAGGGACTGCACTGGGAACGTGGGGATCGACTCTGGGTTTCTGGTGTGCGATGTAAGGCAAAACAATCTGGTCACTGAGATTCTTACTGAAAAAGAAATAATATACCAGACCGCCTCCGGCAGCCAGAACTAAGATGCTGATAATGATTAAAGCTTTTTTCATTATTTATTCTCCTTATATTAGCGGATTCGGTTATTTCTTTATTAGTGGTTTCTGTACCATTATGCTTACAGGATGTACCTTAAAGGAGGGATGATTAAAGGTGATCTCCAGTACGTTTGCTTTGCCTTTGTTCATCTGTACAGGTGTAATCTGGCATTCGTAATCGTTTGATGCACTCGGGGCGGTTATGGAAAAACGGCCTTCGCTTTTCAGCAGTTTCTTGTTAAGAGAAATTGCTTCATACCATTGTTGTGTGGCTGCATTCTCGGCAATTTCCTTAGGCAGCTTTATATTGACATCGTAAACCGGATATTCTGCTTCGGTAGGTATATCCACATTCAAACGTACCACATATTTGTTAACTCCATGTTTTTTACTGGTGACCGGTAGAGCGAAAATTCTGCGATAATCGGCTGGTTTGACTATCCATTTGGAAGCCATGGGATCGCATTCTGAAATTCTGGTTTTGATTTTTTTATCATCACCCTTGTAGTATTTGCCATGTGCCACAATAGCCCGAGCCTTAAAAACACCATTGTCATTTGGATTGGAGATGAACTGGCTGTATAACAGTGAGATTGCTTTTGCAGGGAATTCATCATCTCTCATTTTCTGAAGATGTTCAATAAGGTCTGCTTTGCGCTGAAGAAGTTCTTTTTTAGATCCGGAGGAAAACTTTACATCATAAACCGGTACAAAGACTGAATCTGAATAGAGCGAATCGACATTTTCCAGAGTGTTAATATTATCTTCCAGAAATTTAGATATACGGATTCTGGATACCCGGTCAATTTTAGTGTAAAGAGAGTCTTCAAGCTCTTCGACTAATGCTGCTTTCATGGCTAAGATGTCTGCAGGTTTAAGAAAATTCATATCTTCGTGCAGGCTGTAGAGAAGTTTTTCGGACTGAGGCCAATTCTGGGAATTAAGTGCAGCTTCAATTTTCTTCCCCTGCTCTTCAATTGACATTTTGTCCAGAGCCCGATATTTCTCCAGCAAAAAATCCAGATGAGGATTTCTGATAAGCATACTCAGCATAGTGCTGTATTCGCTTTGGGCTTTGAGTACATTTAGCTGGATAACCAGAGCTTCTGCTTCTTTGTATTTGGAAAGAGCATTGTTAATTGTGTCAATTACTGCTTTGGTCTTTTCGTTAAGATCACCCGCACATCTGAATTGCAGATACATTCCACAAGACTGATCCAGTGGTCTAGGAAGACTGTTCTGAATTAAAGTAACTCTTTTAACTACATTTCTGAAAAAATCATCTCCAGGCATCTGTTTATCTTTGGCAATAAAAGCACGGATTGCGGTAAGGCTATCATTTGCAGCAATAATTGCAATACTGTTGGTATCAAAATCCTTTACAAACTTAGCAAGAACTGTATATTCTGCAGGTGTTGGCAGACCGGCAACATTATAAAGTGTTCCGATACGGAACAGAGGCTTTGTTAAATAAGTTTCTTCATCAAAGGGTTTTGCATTTTCTTTGCTTAGGAGTCTCTGGTCATAGAAAGGAACAATTTCCTTCAACCGTTCTGCAATAACGGTTTGTGCCTCAGAAACGATAGTGCTGGGGAAACGGCCTTTAGATTCAAAAAAGGAGATGAAATCTTCAACTGAATTAAGAAATTGTGTAGGATTACCTTTGCTGGCAAACTCTTTTCCAAAGAAATTGAGGACCATAAGGTAATCAGCCTGAAATTTCATCTCTTCTTCAATATCTGATTTGAGCTTTTTATAATTTTCATAGGCTTCATCTTTGGAGTTTACTATTCCTGCAGGAAAGATGCTTTCAATGGCCAGAAGTTCTTTATAAACCTTATCGATTTCCGCAGAATGACCTTTCACTTTTGCTACAACTGAGGGGAAGTCAATATCTTGGAGATGCTTTCCGGAACCTATGGAATTATAGGTGCTACGATCTACTCTGTTTTTCTGCAGAGTCTCTTTAAAACCGGCATGTTTGGTCTCAAATTTGAAACGCCACTGTGGTGTATAGCGATAATCGATATTAAGGACCAAATCCTGTGAAATCCCTTCCATAATCAGAAAATAACCAGTGCTGTTTTTTTGGATGGGATAAACGCTCTGAGTATCAGATTGGGATTCGTCGGCTATTTTTTCTCCGTAAGATTTTTTTGCAAATTGGTTGGTTAGGAAACTGGTGAACTGTTTTTTGGGAGGAATATTGAGTACCAGGTAAAAATTATCTTCCTGGGTAGAGGGAAAATTGATGAAATATTTCTTGTCTTTTTTAAGCTCAAAATCTTTTTTCCCATTCTTAAGTTCAATATATCCGCTTTCGGCTGAAGAGAGGATTGGTTTGGGTTGCAATTGTTTGTAAGAGGCACAGCCGATAAAAAGAAGCGGAACCGCAAAATACATATACCGTAGTTTCATCTAACTACCCCCATTTTGATAATAAATTTAAAGTAATGTTCGGATTAGTAACCGGATTAAAAAAACATTTACAGAACCACAAATGTTTTTAATCAGGTAATTAAAATTACAGAGTAATTGATCAGAAACAGAGCCAAACAAAAAAAATTGCTGCTTATGGTCTCTTTCTGATGCATAACTCAGCCATAAATAACAAATATAATGAGTGGATTTGCAATAATGCTGCATTTTTTAGATAATTTTCTTTCTTTTAAGCATTATAACTTACTTATTTCCAATTTTTTGGAGCTTGATTTAAAGTTTCTTGGCAGTCAGATTTAATATCCGAAAGAGGATCAATTTTGTAATTTTTTTTTCAGACGTTTTAAATAGCTTATTTTAACTAAAATTAAGAAGCTGACGCATGCACTGATCGCATTCTGATTGATTTGAGTTATGTATACCAGAATCCTACGATTTTTGACATATCTCGCTTCGATACCTTTGTTTTTTGCCCATATCACCAGGTAGATATGATGCGCTTTAATATTTCTGGTCTCCTAGCCAAAAAGGCTTTATGCGATTACATTAAAGAATCGATCGAATTAGGATATACTTAAATTGGACAGTAGATAGAATAGTCCGAATGGTATATTTAT
>CAYYNL010000202.1:0-7687 GCA_964472925.1 uncultured Fibrobacter sp.
CTTTGTGATATTACAGGAGTAGTGTTCGATTCCTTTACAAAGAAACCGATTCCAGGATGTGTGGTTGAGGTCTTAGGCACTGAACTGTCACAGAAAACTGATGAAAATGGGGCTTTTCATTTTGAAATAGAGAAAGAGGGCAGTTATAATCTGATTTTTCGACATGAGAATTATGTACTGTATAAACGAAATGATGTGTATGTTTCCGGAAGAAAGATTGAATCATTGCATATAGATTTGGATCCGGTGATACACAGTCTTCAAAGTATTGCCGTTACTGCAAAGGTGGTTGATAAGAACCAGGAGATGGTGACTTCAACCGGGACATTTCTTAACAGTGAATTATTGAGGGCTCCGGGAGCTCTTGCTGATGTACAGCGTATTGTTCAGAATCTACCCGGTGTTGTTTCTGGTGCAGACAATATCAATGAAGTTATTGTGCGCGGGGGAATGAGAAATGAGAACCTGTTTCTAATAGATAATATAGAAGTAATAAACCCAAACCATTTTGCAGAGGAAAACAGCGGCGGTGGTGTTTTATCATTGCTCAATCCTTTACTGGTACGGAAGCTGGTTTTCAGTGCCGGGGCTCCACCAGCCTTGTACGGTGGGAAAGCATCTTCGGTTATCGATGTTACTCTTAGAGAAGGAAATGATGAGCAGATTTTTGCGGGCGCCGATCTTGGTATCACAGGTGTTGGTTTTCATATAGAGGGACCGGCATGGCCCAGGAGTAATTTCATTTTCAGTGCAAACAAAAGTTATCTGGATCTGGTGTCAAAATTCGAACCCGGTACTGCTGTACCAAAATACTGGGCTGCTCAGGGAAAGCTGAAACAATCCTTTAAAAATAGTACTATGTCTCTATTATCTATGTATGGAGACAGTTATATCGAAATAGAAAATGCCAAAGAGACTCACGGTCTCAGTGCAGATGTCATTAATTCAGGAAGTACCAATTTTCTAACAGGCATAAACTGGGAAAGAAAATTCAATGACAGAATAAATACTATTATGACTATATCTGCTGTGGACAGTAAGTTCAGCAATTACGGTTACAATACCACATCCGGCAATGATATGATATTTTCCAATGAGACAGATGTAAGGGAATACACGCTTAAACTGGAATCTGAACTGTTTCTGAACGATTTTATTAAAATCAAATCCGGTTTATTCGGAAAACAAACAGAAATTGACATTGAAAGAAAGAACAAAGACGACACTTTGTTTTTTTATGAGAATGATCTGAAAAGACCTCTGAAGGATTCCGCCGGAAATGACATCCACATAGTAGCAAACAGATCAGGTAATCTTAAAAGTGAAACCGGCGGTGGCTTCATTTCATCATCATTATTATTCGATTCTGGGATAAGGCTGATTACTGGTTTGCGTGGTGGATATTTCAGATATACCGGAGAAGCAGTTGTTGATCCCAGAGTAGGTATTTCTTACGTGCTAAATGATATTTTGACATTTAATTCTTCTTTTGGAATACAGAATCAGTTTCCAGATAATTCTGACATGTTACTTAATAATGAAAGCAGGAAACTAAAAGCAAAGCGCGCGGTTACCGGTGTTTTCGGAGTAGATTGTTCCCCTGGAATTGCCGGAATAAACATTGTGGTTGAGACTTTTTACAAAAGGTATAACAATCTGACACTGGACTATCTTTATGATTTCAGCGATCAGCAATTTTACTTTTTGAGAGGTTACCGCAAGAGCGGAGCAGGGGAGGGAAAAAGTTACGGTATAGAATTCTTTTCAGAGAAAAAATTGACTGATATGTTTTCATTCTCTCTGGCCTACTCTCATTCCAGATCTTATTGGAGATACGGTGGAGCATCAAATGGAGAATGGTTCAGGGGGGATTATGATTACCGTAACGTTTTGACTTTTACTGGTGGTTATAAATTTGAACTGGCAGGCAAAGCCTGGTATGATAATCTCAAACATAATCTTTTTGTAAAGCTGATGTCTCCGGTCCTCCCTTTTGCAGACAGACAGGAATTCTCGGTTCGGTTCAGTTACCGCGGTGGCAGGCCATATACTCCATTTTTCTATGATACATCTTACAAAAGATGGAGTTATTGGCAGAATGAATTGAATACTGCGCAAATGGACCCTTATCACCGCTTGGATTTGCGATGGGAAAGAAGGTACAGTTATGGTTTAATCAAGGCCATATTTTATTTTGAAGTTCAAAATCTGTATAACAGGAAAAATATATGGACATTTCTCTATGATGATCAGAAGGATAAACCTGCAAAAGTATATCAATTACCGGTGTTTCCTTCAGGTGGTTTCATCATAGGATTTTGATTGAGGTTTAAATTAGAATAGATCTTTAAAATTGCTTATGAAAGCTGTATTTAAAATTCTGGCATCTTTAACCGGCCACACACTTTATTTGGTAGGTGTAATGATATTTTCTCTTGCAGTGTTACCTTTTGTTATGGTGTGTAAGCGAATTGGTAATAGTAAACTTCCTGCTACAATACTTCATTATTCTCTGGTGTTTTTTGTAAGAAAAGTTCTTACCACATTGAGAGTTATCGAAATAAAGGATGTAAAAGGACTGGAAGGTATATCATCGCTAAAGCGAGCTGTATTTGTTTGCAATCACAGAGGAAAGCTGGATGGCCCTCTTGTGATGTCTTATGTCAATTATATAAAGCCTACAATGAAATCAAAATATGCCAGACGGTTTATCTACAGGATATTTGTAAAATGGTTTGATTTTTGTGAAATAGATATTCAATCTGCTGAGGGATTAATCAGAACCGAAAAAAAATGCTCCGAAATTCTTAGAAATCAGAGTATTCTCTTTTTTCCAGAAGGAACTCGTAAATCTGGTGACAGACTGATTGACTTCAAGAAGATGGCTTTTTCGGTTGCTGTAAATAATGCTGTTCCGGTGGTACCGGTCTTGTTGTATAATGATGAACCTTTTATGACCAGAGAATTCTCATCATTCTTTCCATTGGAAAGAGTAAGATATAAAATACATTTCCTGAAACCAGTGTATCCTGAGGGGAAAACTGTTAACGAATTGACCAATGAAGTCTATCGGCTAATGAGTGAAGAATTGCTGAAGATGAGCCAAAGGTGAGTGGAATATCTGATTTCAGATTTAGAAGTTTAGATTTAAGATATCAGAATTAAAATTCAGATTTGATATTTGTGAATGGAGTTATAATGGCATCAAAAATAATCTATGATCTTCCTGATATTTTGGAACTGCTTCCACATCGTGAGCCATTTCTTTTTGTAGATAATATTATCGAGTTTAAACTGGACAGAAAAATTGTGGCCACCAGATATTTGAGGCATGATGAGCCATATTTTAAAGGCCATTTTCCATCAGACCCTATAATGCCCGGGGTATTAATGACTGATGCGCTGGCTCAGACAAGTGGTTTATTATGGGGCTTTAGCAAAAAAGAAACAAAGGGATCTTCTGATGATAAGGAGTGCTCTATTTTCTATCTGGCTTCTGACCAGATGAAATTTTTAAAGCCGGTCAAGCCAGGTTCGACTCTTGTTTTGGAATCGGTTTTTCTTGAAAGTTTCGGAGCTCTTTATAAATACAAAGTAGAGGCTTTGGTTAATAATAAAACTGTTGCAAAAGGAATCATCACTCTGGCTATACAGAAGCAGGGGGAAGAATGAAAATATTATTGGTTCAGGCAATACCCAGAAAGACCGGATACACAGCTAAATTGCTGAGCCATTTTAAAGATGGATTAGCTAAGACCGATTCGGATGTAAAAGAGATTGATTTGCTCAATAGTAATATCAAGCCTTGCAGGGGCTGTTACAGGTGCTGGTCTACCACACCTGGGAAGTGTGTTATACGTGATGACATGGATCAGTTTATGGAGCTGTTTCTCGAGTCTGATATAATCTTTCTGGCAACTCCCATGTATCATTACACCATGAACTGTGAGATGCTGAAATTTCTTGAAAGAACCCTTCCTTTTTCAGAATATGGTTTTAATGGTTCACCGCTTGGTTTGATGCGAAACAGTATACGATATCCGGAAAAGTGGAAGAATAAGAAATTGGGATTATTGACTTGTGGCGCATTTAAGGAAGAAGAGAATTTTTCTGCAATTACCAAAACATTTTATCTGATTGCAAATGGAATGAATCTGGATACATGCGGCATATTGATAAGGCCAGAATCATACCTTTTAAGGTTCAAACCGGCAAAGCCAAAGACAATTACGATCATTGAAACTGCTTTTGAAAGGGCTGGCTATGAGCTGGGTACGAATGGCTATATCGAAAAAGAGACTATAGAAAAGGCCAAAACGCCCATAGTTAAATCAAGTGAAATATACATGAACTATGCGAAAATTTACTGGGATTACGTGGAGGAGGCTTACAAAGAGGGAATACACGATGAAAATATCATTGCAGAACGTGTAACCAAAGATCCTGTAATTCTAATGAAAGAATTGAACTCGTATATCGATCCTGTCTCCACTGCAAGAGTCAAAGCGACAATGTACTTCCATTTTACAGATAGAGATTTGAAGTTTGTTATCAATATCAACAAAGGAAAAAGTGAATTGATAATGGATCAGGAGCCAGAAAATTACGATCTGAAAATAGAAACAGACAGTAAGACCTGGGGTGAAGTCTTCTTGCGCGATATTCATCCCAGAGATGCGCTGATGCAAAAAAAGATATTGCTCAAAGGTGATAAATACCTTTTCACAAATCTGGATAAATACTTTCCACCGCCTTCGGATTGATTTTTTTGTATTCTGGTTACCTTTACAGGTAACCAGAAAAAAAGTGTTTGCAAAGAACACTTTAGAAAATCGTAGTGGCAGTAAGCCCGCCATCAACGACTATCTTTTGACCTGTGATATATGATGAGTCATCGGAAGCAAGAAAAGCAATGACTTTTGCCACTTCTTCGGGTTTTCCGAATCTTTTGAGGGCTATTTTTCCTAAATTCTGTCTTTTTATATCTCTGGGCATTTTATCTGTCATGTCGGTTTCAATGAATCCTGGAACAACAGAGTTTACTCTCACATTCTTGGAAGCTAATTCTGCTGCCAGAGATCTGGTAAAAGCAAGAATGGCTCCCTTGGAAGCAGAATAATTGGTTTGTCCTGGTATTCCAACCAGACCTGATACCGAGGCCACATTTATAATGGAACCTCCACTGCTGAGAATCATGGGTTTGCAGACCGATTTAGACCAGTAGACAGTACCATTAAGGTTTACCTCAAGTACTTTATACCATTGCGAAATATCCGCTATGGCAAAAAACTGATCATCGGTAATTCCTGCGTTGTTAACAAGAATATTGATTCTTTTTTCCTTCTCAAAAATTGAATTCACAATATTCAGAATGCAGTCTCTGTCTGTTTGACAACATTGAATTGCAACAGATCCGGTTCTTTCGGAAATTTCTGCGGATTCCTCTTGTCTGCTGTTATAGGTGAAATAAACATGAGCCCCCAGAGCCGAAAATAGTTCCACAGTTTTTTTCCCTATTCCACGGGAACCGCCTGTTACAATTGCAACCCTGCCTTTTAAATCCATAATTCCCCCATAATTAATCCAACAAAACAGGATTAATCAAGTTTCATGTTCAATGATTTAGGTGTAAATGGTGGCATGGAGATCGTATTGATTTCCGGACCATCATTAGTTCTCAGGTAAAATTTCAAGCCAGAATAGGCCATTTCAAAAGGCAACAATCCAAGTGCTACTGTTTTGTCTAGTACATAGGAATGTCTGGCAGATACGATATATCCTATTTCCCCATTTTCATCGCAAATCTTATCACCAGGAGTAACATTACCATGTTCTTTTGCTATTACCATACCGGTAATTTTATTGCTGATGCCAGCTTCTCTTTGATTTTGAAGACTCTGGCCCCCGATGAAATTCATATTTTCAAAATCAATCATCCATTGAAGTCCAAGAGAGAGAGGGTTCCTGACAACTGCACCTTCGCTGAAAATATTAAAGAATCTTCCATCCAGCCTTAAAATGTTATGGACGTCAAGACCACAGACCGATCCACCAACCTGTTTAACTTTTTCCAAAGTCTTATCAAAGAGCTTTTCTGCGACACTGTTTGTTGCTATGACATAATAACCGAATTCACCTGTTTTACCGGCTCTGATAACATTGACATTTACATTATTGAACTGGAATTCCTCTATTGACAGATACGGGAGCCCCAGAATACTGACCCCAAAAATATCCTTTGCGCATTTCCAGGCATTACTTCCGTCAATACTGAGCACTACAAAATCATTAGTGACATTTTTAAGGCCGAAATCTGCACCATTATTATCTTTGAAAAGTATTGTGTCAAGCTGGAGGTCGTCAATTATTGATTCACACAGAATCAGGTATTCCTCGTCATTATTGGCAATGTAACAATCTGAAACGATATTACCATTTTTATCGGCCATGAACGTATGCAAAACTCTTCCGAATCTAAGATTTTCAACATTACCGGCAAAAACGTTATTCAGAAAGTCAAGCCCCTTTTCTTCTGGTATTGTATACTTCTGCAAAAAAGAAAAGTCTGATAGTCCGACCATATTTCTGACAGAGTTGTATTCATTTTCAATGTTATTTGAGGAAAATGGGATGTTGATACCGTACCTCTCCCTGAAAGTGATGCCATTTTCCATAAACTTGTTCTTTAATAACAATTCTCTCATCTTTATAACCCCTTTTGCGCAATAATGTAATCTGTTATGGTATTAAGAGACCTGAGAGGCGATGTGTTACCATCTGCAATTCTTACATTGAAACAGCTTTCCACAATCATTACAATTTCAATTGCATCAAGCGAATCCAGTCCCAGTCCTGCACCCAGAAGGGAAATATCCTCATGAATGTCGTCTGGTTTGTATGGAAGGTCCAGTCTTTTTATCATCTCCTCTTTTAACTTCTGAAGAATTTCTTTTCGCGTTTTTATTTTCTTTTCTCTTTCAACATTCATTTGCCCTCCTCATTATTCAGGTTATTCAATTGGTTTTCGATTCAATATTAAAGAGTAATTAAATCCAAGATCTGTAGAAGACAGAACCAGTATATTGTTTATTTCACGATTAGCTTGCAAATTATCCACACTATGTATTCCTGTTATTTGTGGCCATAAAGGTAATCCCTCCTTCAGGCAATATAATGCACAGCCCAAAGAAGAAACTACTGAAGAACTTTCTGTATAACCAGTGTTGAAAGTATTGGTGACAAGCGGCTTACCATTAAAATACTTTTCATAGACACTGAGTACTTTGTTATCCTGAGCATTTCCCTGTGGAGCCCAGATAACCATGTCGATTTCCTCATAAGACAGTTCAGAACGTTTCAATGCTTTTTTCATGGTTATTTCCAACTGTTGAGGATCAAGGCACTGGATTCCAAAGGGGCCCGGATCACAGGATAATGCATATCCAAGAATTTCTCCGAAAACAGGAGCGTTCCTTTCTTTTGCATCGGAGAGAGTTTCCATCAGAATCATGGCAGCACCTTCACCAAGAACTTTTTTCTTAGTTTCATCAGGTCTGTATTTGAACTCCTTCTCCATTTCTCCGACATACAGGTATCCAAGAAGATCATAATTATAAAAGGTTTGTTTATCAATTTCATCTGCTGCACCTGCAACCATGTATTTTGATCTTCCAAGTTTCATGTTATC
>CAYYNL010000203.1:0-7660 GCA_964472925.1 uncultured Fibrobacter sp.
CATAGAAATGGCTTTGCAGAACAGATAGCTCTGACCAGAGAATCTTCTCCCCGCACAAGATTAAAATCACAACAGCATAAAAGAGAGTCATAGCTTTGCTGAGAAAGAAAAGGCAAAAAAACGATATGCAGGTTTTTGTATTGAACATAACTGGTATTACTGGTATTTATCCCGGAACGTTCTAATGACGCCCTGATGCTATCATGGCTTTTTTGGCCAAAAATCATAAGGTACACATTTTTGTCGATTTCTGTGAGGTTTTTAAGGAAGTTATCAAAGCCGCGTTCATAAGAGAAAACGGTACCAAATAAACTGCTTTTTTCATCACCAAGAGATGATCCGATGTGTTTTTCCAGAAGGTTCTCAAGAACACTGAAGCGTGCAGTCTGGAGTTTTTCTCTGTTTTTAGAAACCGTTGAATTTAATATTACGCCACCGGTTGAGGTGGTAAGACCAGGCATGAAAAAAAATTTTTTGGCAGTACCTTTATTTAACAAAGATTCTTTCAGATGATACCCTTCCACCCAGTCTTCGGCTGAGAGGTACTCCAGATTAATAATTAATTTGCTCTTAAAAACCGCTACATCCATCACCGGCTCTGGAATCTCACAGGCAAATGCTTCAACCAGGATATCAGCGACTCCCAGTTTTTCGACATCATGTGAAGAGAGTGAGGAAGAATCGATAAAGGTGATCTTTTCAAAATGTTGAACTGGTTCTGAAACATCAATTTGTGGTACTATACTGTGAAGTGTATTCAGATTATCGATGAACATTCTGGTATTACATTGTGGGTTCATTTTTTTGAATTCTTTTGCGAATCGGTAAACCACACCTGCGTCACCGAAATTATCGATGACATGGCAGAATATGTCGATACTGGTAAGATTCACTTTCGTTTTCCTTTGATAGAAAAAGGTTCGATTGTCTGTTTCAGTTTCCCCTCAGGTTCTCTTTAGCGGTCCTCAAGTCCCCATTTGGGGGGATTTAGAGGGGCGTAAGCAGAGTTGAGGCAAGATAATATATGGAGAATACTGATTTGATTTGATATTATTTTATATATAAATACAGAACAGGAGGTTTTTTTGAACAAAAATGTTCTAACATTAATTCTGTTGTTCCGATTGGTAGCTTTCGGATATGAGATTGCTCTTCCTGAGGAAGAGGTTTCATCCACTTCCTGTAAGCTCACAATGAAACTGAATTTAGCAGCACCTGATGCAGATGCGGTTACCGGA
The DNA here is from genome assembly GCA_964472925.1 of uncultured Fibrobacter sp. Taxonomy (GTDB): domain Bacteria; phylum Fibrobacterota; class Chitinivibrionia; order Chitinivibrionales; family Chitinispirillaceae; genus JAAYPC01. Next base: position 1,239 of record CAYYNL010000203.1, read on the forward strand.
AGAGCTGTTGTGGAGGTTAAATTGTTAAATGATCTTGGAAACCCACTTGCAGGTTATCAGATTCAATTAAACAGTACCAGAGGAACTTTTCTATGTAAACTTCCAGACCAGAACTTGGGGAAAGCGGATGATGGTGAACCGGATCGGAGCTGCTTTTTTACGGGGCAGGATGGCACAATCAAGGTTCATCTGGTAAATCTTCCGCTGGATGGAGCTGCTATCCAGGTTAAAGCTACATGTGATTGTGGAGGGTACCAGGTTTACGCATCAGGTAACATTAATTATAACAAGAAAAATATAAAGAAAAAGAAATAGGAATCTGTCTTTTTACTTAATTAAGGAATTGAGGTTTTATTAATATTTTATGGAGTTAATTCATTATGTGTTAAGTGGCATGTTTGCAGTTATTTTTGTATCTGCCATAGCAGAGTCATGCATTCTTAACATTTCTTATTCCGACATATTTAAGCTGCAGAAAAGCTTTCCCACAATAGGAAGAATCTGGAAACGACTCAGACAGGATATAAATAGTTCTTTTACCCTTGTTCTGATATTCAATACGGTTGCGCTTATTCTTTATGCCGGTATTGGTGGAACATATCTTTATTCAAAATGTACAAAGCAATGGTTTGTTCCGATGGCGGTAATTCTTTCCTTTGCAGTGATACAATGGGGAATTGTACTTCCAAGGACCTTGGGGAGCCGGTTTAAGATTCCGATGGCGTTTATAATTGCAGTTCCGTTGTATGTACTGATCATTATTTGCAGGCCACTGGTATTGATCATGGGGCTATTAAATAAACCCTTTGAATCCAGAAGAAAAGACAAGAAGGTATCACCACTTTTGGAGATTGCTACTCTGGCTCAATCTGCTGCTTTTGATCATGAGATCAGCCGTGAACAGGCGCATCTTATCGAAAGAAGTATTCAGCTTTCCAGAATGATAGCGAAGGATATCATGGTTAATATATCAGAGGTTAACTTGCTTTCGGATTCTATGTCCTTAACTGAGGCACTGGTTGAATGTCACATGCATCATCATACCCGTTTTCCTCTGACTAAAGCAGGAAATACCGATGAAATAATAGGATATGTCAATTTCAAGGATATCGTGAGTGCATTGAGGGTTAATCCGGCCGATCCGAGTCTCAATGGTATTTGTCGCCCCATAGAGACGGTTATAGAGACGATATCACTATCAGAGCTGCTGAAAAAATTTACCCGCAGCTATCAACACATTGCAATAGTGAAAAACGAGTCTGGTAAAACTATGGGAATGGTTACTCTTGAGGATCTGATAGAGGCTCTGGTTGGTGAATTGGAGGATGAGTACGATAAACCTCCAGAGCTATTGGTGCAGCTTTCAGAAAACCGTTTCAGGGCTGGTGGTGGGGTAACATTTGAAAAATTGAGGAAACAAGTGTACAAGGATTTACCGGACTGGGATCTTTCGATTGATGAATGGATCCTGGGGCAGTGTGCAGGAAATGTACCTCAAAATTTTTCCACATCATTTCAGAAAGTTACCTTTAAAGTTAAAAGGATAAGCCGCGGCCATGTTTATGACTTGATTATTGATCGTCCTTACTCAGATATTGCTCAGATTGTGTGAAAAAAGGTCATGAACAGATTTAGTTAAAAAATATAAGTTCCACCATTGTTTTAACTTATTTTGTATAACCTGAATGTAATGAAGCTTTTGGAGCAGCTCGCTTTGACATCTTTTTTTACAGGGTTTTTGCGGTTTTTCATGGCCAACATCTGTTTTTTGCCCGCTATAGATCCCGGTAAAAAAACTGCTATGCGGACTCAAAGAAAAAGCAAGTTCAGTCGAAACTTAATTCCGTAAATAATCATTTCGGGTGCATTAGTCTGAAAAGTTAAAACTTTGATGTAAATCATACTTTTAACATAATCATTTCTTATCCATAGGAGGCATATAATGAAGATTCAGAGTGTAAAAGGTCGTGAAGTAATCGATTCAAGGGGTAATCCTACAGTAGAAGCGGTTGTAACTTTAGACAATGGTATAGTTGCAAACGCAATGGTTCCATCCGGAGCATCTACCGGTGAGAGAGAAGCTGTGGAATTAAGGGATAATGATCCCAAACGTTACAAGGGTAAAGGGGTTCTCACAGCAGTCAAAAATATTAATGAAAAAATTCAGCCGGCCATTATGGGTATGCCAGTTGATGAACAGCGGGCGATTGATGCTGCAATGATCAAATTAGATGGCACTCATAACAAAGGCAAACTTGGTGCAAATGCAATTCTAGCAGTTTCTCTGGCAGTGGCACATGCAGCCGCAAAGGCAAAAGGATTGTCGCTTTACCGTTATCTTGGTGGTGTAAATGCATCGGTTCTTCCTGTTCCCTGCATGAACGTTATCAACGGTGGCAAACATGCAGATAATAATGTGGATTTTCAGGAATTCATGATTGCTCCGCACAATGCTCCTGATTTCAAAACTGCAATCAGAATGGGTGCAGAAACTTTTCATGCCTTGAAATCAGTTCTTTCCAGCAAGGGTTATGCTACTGCAGTGGGAGATGAAGGTGGCTTTGCGCCTAATCTCAAGTCAAATGAAGAAGCGATTGAGACGATACTGGAAGCTATCACTAAGGCTGGTTATAAACCAGGTGTTGATATCTCCATCTGCCTCGATCCTGCAACAAGTGAGATGTGGGATAATGGTTCTTACCTCTTTTTCAAATCGACAAAAAATAAACTGAGTTCAGAACAGATGGTTGAGCACTGGGAGAACTGGGTTAAAAAATATCCTATAGTATCTATTGAAGATGGTATGGGTGAGAATGATAAGGCTGGATGGAAACTGCTGACTGAAAGACTTGGCAAGAAGATCGAACTGGTGGGTGATGATCTTTTCTGCACCAATCCTTCAATTCTGGCAGAAGGAATTCGAAACGGTATTGCAAATTCAATTTTAGTTAAAGTTAACCAGATCGGTTCTCTCACCGAAACTCTGGATGCAATCGAGCTGGCTGGAAAACATGCTTATGGTTATATGATCTCTCACCGTTCCGGTGAAACAGAAGATACCACCATTGCAGATCTGGCGGTGGCTACTGCATCTGGTAAAATCAAAACCGGTTCAGCTTCCAGAAGCGAACGAATCGCCAAATTCAACCGTCTTATTGCTATTGAAGATGAGTTGGGTTCTGCTGCACGCTTTGCTGGTAAATCGGCTTTTAAGAATGCCTGATTGTTCAGCATAATTTTTTTATGCTTGTGGGGAGATTCTGATTTATTTCTGGCTTTCAGGAAACCACTGGCTAAGCCAGTGGAGCCAGATGTCTCGTAAAGGCACTATCGTGCCTTATTGCTTTCGCGGCTTTGCCGCTCAATCAAGTACTACCGCCTGTGGGGGTAGTACTTGACTCTCCTCACTAAATCGCAATGGCTATCTTAGATCCCAAATCCCAAAAGCCAAATCCCAAAAGCCAAATCCCAAAAGCCAAATCCCAAATCTCAAAAGCCAAATCTCAAAACTCAAATCTCAAAACCCAAATCAAAAATCAAAAATCAAAAAACTGATTGTCTGATTGCCTTTTGTGCTTTTTAGGGTTATAATTTTTAAGCGATTCAACAAGAGGCGACATGGAACAGAAATCTTCAAACAGGTTAACCAATATTCCGATTGAAAAAATCAAACTGGGAATGTACCTTGGTGATGTATTTGATGCTCAGGGGAATCTTTTGTTCGCTTCTGGCACAGTGATTCACAGTGCTGAACAGATTGAGCTGCTCAGAAAACACAATATCAGTTCGGTTTTTGCAAATCAAATCCAAGAAAACCCATACGGTTACAGTCAAGCCAGGGAAATTGATGTAGCAAACCTGGAAGAGGCTTATTATAAGGAATTATCCAGAGCAAAAGAGATACATCAGTATACAATACAAACAGCACGGGAGACTCTTATTAATGCAAAGCTGGGGAGACTAATGCCTGTAAAAAAAATTGAAACTTCAGCAGAGCAGATAGTTGAAAGCATCTCCAGAAATCCCGATGCTCTGGTTAGTCTTGCTCAAATTAAAGGTTACGATGAGTATGTTTATGTTCATTCGATAAATGTGGCAATTCTTATTACCTCTCTTGCTTATTCGATGAGGTACAATAAAGAAAAGCTTCTTCAGGCAGGTATTGGAGGGCTTTTGCACGATATAGGTAAAATGGGGATACCGGAAAACATTCTAAATAAAAAGGGTAAATACAGCAGTGGAGAGTTTGCCATAATGAAACGGCATCCTGATATCGGAATAAATATGCTTAAGGGATATAGAGATATCAGCGATTTTTCCAGGACTGTAGTAATCCAGCACCATGAAAGATATAATGGAAGTGGGTATCCCAGGCAGCTCACAGGAAGTATGATTTCAGAAATCGGTTTAATTGCAGCGGTTGCTGATGTATATGATGCAGTTACCACCGATAAGGATTACAGAGCGGCATGGACACCGCACAAGGCCCTGGCCATGATCTTTCAGGGTTGTGATATGGAGTATTCCAGGCGAATTGTTGAATTTTTTACCAAACATCTGGGGATTTATCCGGTAGGAAGCTTTGTAAAGCTTTCATCTGGTGAAAAGGGAATAGTAATAAGAGTGGAAAAGGGAGAGATACTGGCACCGGATGTATTGATCCTTTATTCGGCCGATGGTAAAAAACTTAAGGAACCCAAAGAGTATAAGCTTTGGAATATGCAGAAAATGGAAAATGGAAGTCAGTATAAGATAGTACAATCGCTCAATCCTAAGGACTTTGGTATATGTATTGAAAATTATGTCAAAGCTAAACCTTTTGAATAGGGTTGGGCTTTGCTCTTGCAAGAAGTAGAGAGGAATGTTCATGGGAAGCAAACATTGCAGATTATACGATGAGAATCTTGTACGTAACATAATGCTATCGACAGGATTATCGGTACTTGAATATTTAAGGGGAAATAAGAATGTCGATGATGATGATATTTGCGAATTTATCGAGATAAATGCAGGAACTATTATAGAGGACACAATTGAGCAGCTTAATAATGAGGATGAATTGACCGATCAGGGTTCTGTCGATTCAGAAAATGACCATTGGCCTTTCAATAATCCTGGATCAGAATAAAAAACTGGTCATTCTGTTTAAGCTAACCTGTTGCAATTGGTTCAGGGAAATATTAATTTAAAAAACCTTCAGCCGAAGTGGCGGAACTGGTAGACGCACTGGACTCAAAATCCAGCGATGGCAACATCATCTCGGTTCGATTCCGAGCTTCGGCATAGATCTCCACCCGTATTTAAGTTTACATTCCTGTTTTAAGATCAATTTTAAGCTGAGTCTGATTTGCAAAAGTTTAAAATTGCAGACTTTCAGCAGTGAGAGCCGTCGACGAATATTTTTCTGCCCGATATTACCCGGATTTATCTTTAAACTGAATCAGCAAATTTTGCCATTTTAAAGATGTGAAGAAAAGGAACTGATATGAATGGTGCAGTATTATATCGAAGCAAGCACGGATCAACAGGTCAGTACGCTAAATGGTTATCAGAATCGTTGCAGATCAGCTTGATTGATGCTAAAGAGGCCAGGGCAACTGATCTGGCTCAATATGATTATCTGGTATTTTGCAGTCCGGTTTATTATGGAAAACTGCTGATTGCCGGCTTTATTAAAAAGAATCGTGCCCTTTTAAAGAATAAAAGGATTTATCTGCTGGTAGTTGGTGGAACGGATGAAAATGCAAAAGATGATATAAAGAATATGTTGAATGCCAATTTCGATCAGAAATTTTCCGATTATCGTATAAAATGGTTTTATTCTGGTGGAAGAATGCAGGTGGAAAAACTTGGCTTTTTTGCAAAATTTCTGATAAAGAAACTGGCAAAAATGGTTAAAGATGAAAAAGAAAGGGACAAACTGCAAAATGGTTACGATTATATTGACAGGGAAAAACTGAATGCTGTGCTTGAACAGATAAAGGAGGATGGTAAATGACTGTAACTACAAGAAACAGCCTGATTATTGTGGTTTCAAGTGTTATTTTGGCTTTGGTTTTTACCACAACATACCGGTTAGGGAAATACAAGGAGATGGTTAATGCGCTGACTGTAAAGGAGCCTGCATTAAATGATATTGCTGATGGAGAGTATGAAGGAGAATTTGATTTAAGTCTGGTGTATGCAAAAGTTAAAGTAACCATGAATAAGGGAAAAATTGAAAATATTGCAATATTAAAGCATGATAATGGTAGAGGGAAGAAAGCTGAAAGAATTATCGAAGATGTGATTAGTCAACAGAAATTAGGAGTGAATGCAATCACCGGTGCAACAGTCAGCAGCAAGGCGATTTTGAAAGCGGTGGAGAATGCATTACAAGATGTTAAAACTGCGGATTGAATTTAGAAAGATCTGTTAATTAG
>CAYYNL010000204.1:0-7644 GCA_964472925.1 uncultured Fibrobacter sp.
TCGGTCTTATCACCGGTAGATAAAACCTTCAAGGACTTCAAGCCTTTCTGCATCATTATCTTACGGTTGTTCATCGTCACCTACTGCGGTTTTTAGGATGATACGCGACTACATCCACCCCAATTGCGGAAATTAGGTTTATTTCTTTTCTTGTTTGTAATTTGAGTAATTGGTTATTGGGTTTTGTTTAGGATTTGGAATTTGCGATTAGATAGTTGAGTAGTAATTTTGTGAATGAAAAAAATCCCCGGAAATCTTTTTGATTACCGGGGATTTTCAGTTATTCTGAAGAAATGTCCAGATTTTTATTTGCTGATCATCTCGTCATTATTTTCTTCCTGAGTATCATATTCCATAGAAGCGAGCTGTTTTAACATCTTAAATTTGGCAATAACGTTTTTCTGAGCTCTCCCTATGAGCTTCTTTGATGCTTCAGGATTTGCTCTCTGCAGTATCTTGTAACGGTTTTCATTATAGACATAATCAGAGAGGGAAATAGTTGGATCCTTGCTGTCAAGCTGAAGGGGGTTCTGTCCCTGTAATGCCAGTTCAGGATTATATCTGTAGAGAGGCCAGTGACCAGATTCCACAGCCAGTTTCTGCTCGTTATAGCCCTGAATCATATTGATTCCATGTGCAATACAGTGGCTGTATGCCAGAACCAGCGATGGCCCATCGTAGGCTTCAGCTTCTTTTAGTGCTTTCACTAGTTGATTCTGGTTTGCACCCAGAGAAACTTTTGCTACGTAGATATAACCATAACTCATGGCAATCATACCCATGTCTTTTTTGCCGATAGGCTTGCCGCTTGCGGCGAATTTGGCAACTGCACCCATTGGGGTCGACTTTGATGATTGACCTCCGGTATTTGAGTAAACCTCTGTATCCAGTACCAGAATGTTTATATTTTTGCCGGAAGCAAGGACATGGTCAAGACCACCATAACCGATATCGTAAGCCCATCCATCACCACCTACAGCCCAAACCGTTTTCTTAACCAGATAATCAATTACACTCAGAAGCTCACTGGCAGTAGCAGAAGAGACTTTTGCCAGTTCCTTCTTGGCTTTTGCCACTTTGGCCCGTTGCATCTCAATTAGTTCCTGAGTGGACTGATCTGCAGAAATTATCATACCTAGCAGGTTTTTCAGTTCTGTGCTGCAGCTTCCATCAGCAATGATCTGCTGTGCAAGTTCCTTTGCATATTCATTGAACTTGTCAACACTCAGACGCATTCCCAGAGCAACTTCTGCATTGTCCTCGAAAAGAGAGTTATTCCAGGTAGGCCCTCTTCCATCATCCCGTTTTGTATAGGGAGTTGTAGGAAGGTTTCCGCCATAGATCGATGAACAACCGGTAGCATTGGCGATGTAGAGCCTGTCACCGAAAAGCTGGGACAGCAGTTTAACATAAGCAGTTTCTCCGCATCCTGCACAGGCACCGCTGAACTCAAAGAGAGGACGGATAAACTGGCTTCCCTTGACCGATTTGCTGTCGTAATACTTTGGATCAGTGTCAGGAATGGAAAGGAAAAAGTCCCAGTTTCTTGCTTCTGATTCCCTTAGAGGAGTCTGAGGCTGCATTACTATTGCATCACCTTTGCCTTTTGTGGGGCAGTTCTGTACGCAAGCTCCGCATCCGGTACAATCTTCAGGTGCAACCTGCAGAGTGTATTTCAAACCGGCAAGTTCCTTGCCTTTAGCATCAGTGGATTTGAAAGTGGCAGGAGCGTTTTCCAGATATTTTGCATCGTAAGCTTTCGGTCTGATAGCTGCATGAGGACAAACCAGAGAGCAGCGATGACACTGGATACAGGTTTTTTCGTTCCATACCGGGATTTCCACTGCGATGTTGCGTTTTTCGTATCTTGTAGTACCTGTAGGCCATACACCATCACAGGGAATTTTGGAAACCGGAAGCTGATCACCTTCCTGTTTGATGATTTTAGCAGTTACTTCCTTTACAAAATCAGGAGCGTCATCAGAAACGACTTTCAATTCGACTACAGGATTGGTAGGAGCTGCAGGAAGAGTAACCTGCTGGATCCCTTCAAGAGCTTTGTCGATGGAGGAGATGTTCATGTTAACAACAGCCTCACCCTTTTTACCATAAGTCTTTTTGATGGCTTTTTTAATGGCATCGATAGCCACTTTATCATCGATTACTTTGCTGATCTTGAAGAAAGCTGTTTGCATTATGGTATTGATACGTGCACCAAGACCAATCTCCTGTGCTATACCGATAGCATCGATGACAAAGAATTTTGCTTTTTTATCGATAAGCTGTTTCTGGAAACGGCCCGGAAGCTTGTCCCAGACAGTGTCTTTATCATAAGGTGACTCAAGAAGGAACATCCCGCCTTCCTTCAGATTATGAAGCATGTTGTATTTCTCCACAAAAGAGAAGTTGTGACATGCAATGAAATCTGCTGAAGAGATCAGGTAAGGTTTACGGATAAAGTTCTTTCCGAAACGCAGATGGGATGTGGTAACTGTACCGGCTTTTTTGGAGTCGTAGAAGAAAAATCCCTGGGTGTAGTTATCAGTGTTTTCGGAAATGATTTTTATGCTGTTTTTGTTGGCACCAACTGTTCCATCGGAACCCAGTCCATAAAAAAGAGCGCTGATGCAGTGATCGTCATCGATAGTGAAGTTTTTATCAAAATCAAGAGAACTGCCGGTGACATCATCTTTGATACCGATGACGAAATGGTTCTTGGGTACAGCCTTGCCAAGCTCATTATAGATACCCAAAACCATGGCAGGAGTAAACTCTGCAGAACCAAGGCCGTAACGACCACCGATAATAAGGGGAGTTGAAGAGAATTTGGATGTGCCTTTCTGCATTGCTTCACCGATAGCGGTACACACATCCTGATAGAGCGGCTCACCCATTGAACCGGGTTCTTTGGTTCTGTCAAGAACAGCAATTTTCTTGACAGAAGCTGGAATGGCAGCAAGAAGGGCACTCATGTCAAAAGGTCTGAACAGATGAACCTTTACAACTCCGACTTTCTGGCCCTTTCCAATGAGATAATCTACAGTCTCATGGACAGTGTCACAACTTGAACCCATAGTGATTATCACTTTTTCGGCATCAGGCGCACCAACATACTCAAAAAGGTGATACTGACGACCTGTGAGTTTTGCAAACTTATCCATGTATTTCTGCACAATTGCAGGGCAGGCCTGGTAGAACTTGTTAACTGTCTCGCGCCCCTGGAAATAAACATCAGGGTTCTGGGCTGTACCTCTGAGAGTCGGATGATCCGGGCTCATTGCGCGTGTACGGTGTGCAGCAACCAGCTCGTTATTGATCATAGCCCGCATATCATCAAAAGTAAGCTCTTCAATTTTCTGGAGTTCATGAGATGTACGGAAACCATCAAAGAAATGAACGAAAGGAACCCGGGCTTCCAATGTTGCAGCGTGAGCGATAAGGGCAAAATCCATAGCTTCCTGAACACTGGAAGATGCAAAAAGGGCAAAACCAGTTTGTCTTACAGCCATTACATCACTGTGATCACCAAAAATGGACAAACCCTGGCAGGCCAATGCACGGGCGGTTACGTGAAAAACCGTAGGCAACAGTTCACCAGCAATTTTGTACATATTGGGGATCATCAGAAGAAGACCCTGGGAGGCAGTGAAAGTAGTGGTCAATGATCCGGCGCTTAGTGCACCATGAACAGCACCTACGGCACCGCCTTCAGATTGAAGTTCTGAAACCAGGGGTATGGTTCCCCAGATATTTTTCTGGCCGGCAGCACTTTTTTCATCAGATATCTCTCCCATAGGTGAGGAGGGAGTAATAGGGTATATTGCAATTACTTCATTAACTGCATGGGCCACGTGAGCACAGGCGGAATTTCCGTCGTGAGGTACTTTTGTTCTGGACATATAAGCTCCTCTAATATAAATGTGAGTGCAAAATTCAATATTTTGAAAAGAGTAACAATATAAATTTCCAACAGCCTTCATTCAATAACTGATTTAATCCTGAAACAGCAGAACTGACACCTGGTCTTATCATTACAAAGAATAATCAGCTATCAAAAAAAAGGCAGTGTTTGAATTCGGTTTGATCTTATCTTTATTTAGCGGTCAGCTATTTTATTGGTTTCCGTGTTTCCCAAAGCATTTACGGATGTATAGTTTTCTGCTTTTTTCCCATTCTTGTTTTCCAGATAAATGCACAGAAGAACAATAAGTCCACCTGCTATTGCTGACAATAATGTGAGAATTTCGTTACTTCCAAAAGCAGCAGGCATTTTGTTGGAAAGGTAAACGACTTCTCCGCCCACCAGGGCAGTTCCCTTAAAAGGCCAGATAGCTGCGATTGATCCTAAAACCAGGCCCAGTAAAAAACTGGTGGTTACATCGTACCATCTTTCCAGGGCAAAATTGATCAAGCGGGAAAATGCCAGAATACCAAACAGACACCCTAAGGAAAAGGCAGCCAGAGTCAAAATATCAAGCTGAGTGATTGCTTTGAGAATCGAAAAATAAACCCCCATTAGTAAAAGGAGGAAAGAACCACTGATTCCAGGAAGAATCATGGCAGATATACCCACAACCCCGCAAAATATTATAAATGCAAGACGACCAGGTGAATGATCAAAAATTTCTTTTTCCGAAGGTGCTGCAGCATTAGGGGCTTTCTGCTGTTCCATTTCATACTTGATCTGTGCGCGGTGAATCTTCTGTTCATCTGTTCCTAAAGAAGAGAAGGCGATTACTCCCACAGTGCCTATAATTATAGCCAATATGGAAAAAAAAGAGTGCTTTTTAATCAACTTGTATGGAACCCATGCAGAGACAATAACCAGACCACAGAAAAAACCATAGGTGGGATCATGGAAGTGTTCCAGAAAATAGGTCATTACCTTTGCCAATGCACCTATGGAAATGAGTGCTCCAGTCAAAATGGTAGCCAGAAAGAAGGCATCAATTCTATGAAGTTCAGCAACAAAGTTTTTCCAGCCGTTTTTATTAAATTTAAACAGGCCTAAAACTGCCTTGACCGTTTCTAACGATATATTATTAATGCCACCAATAAGCCTTTCATAAATGCCAAGCACCAGTGCCAGAGTACCACCCGAAACCCCTGGGATTATATTGGCAACTCCTACTACCATTCCTCTAAGGAGGTTCTTGAAGTTCATTTGTTTTTTCCTTTTTTTGCAGTTGTGATTTTTGATAAAACAGGAGTAATTTCAAAAGAAATTACTGAAATAGCGCTGGGTGTTTTAAACCTAAAAACCGCAGTAGATTGACGCGAATAACACTTAATCTATTGCGCATAAAAGCATTCAGTCCTTTCGGTCTTATCACCAGTAGATAAAACCTTCAAGGACTTCAAGCCTTTCTGCATCAATATCTTACGGTTCTTCATCGTAACCTACTGCAGTTTTTAGGTTAAAACAAAGAACGGTTTCATTTATTGCCCGCACCTCTATTTGATATTTTTTCATAGCCCCTCTTCCCACCCATGTTCACCAATCAGAGGGACAAATACCACATCACCCATAGTCTTACAATCAAGACCATTCTCGGTTTTGTCATAAATTTCAAGTCTCTGATTCTTTTTATCCCCTGTAGGAATGATCATTCGTCCGCCTATGGACAGTTGATCAGAAAGAGTTTTGGGTAAAACCGGGGCTCCAGCAGTAACGATTATCTTATCGAAAGGTGCATTCTGTAACCATCCGCAAGTCCCATCACCAATTTTGAACACTATGTTGGCATAACCCATCTCCCGAAGCCTTTTTCTGGCGGCTTCACCCAGTTCGCGATTCCTCTCGATTGTATATACCCTTCTGGAGAATTGAGCCAGGATTGCGGTTTGAAATCCTGAGCCGGTACCGATTTCCAGGATTTTTTCATCTTTTTTTAACTGCAGCAACTGTGTCATCAGTCCCACTATAGATGGTTGAGAAATAGTCTGTCCAAAACCAATGGGTAGTGCATTGTCATCATAAGCCTGCATATACATCGCACCATCAACAAACAGATGCCTTTGTACTTTACGAAATGCATCCAGTACCTGTTCATCTGTGATACCCTTCTGGCGTAATTTCTTTATCAGCCTTTCACAGCCAACTTTGGGATTGAGAAATTCAGTTTTCATCAGAGTAAGTCTTTTTCCAAATGTCCTTTTATAATATTGTAAAATACAATTGACTTTTAGAAATCCAGATGACGGATTTCTGAGTAAACCAAATCGTCGGTAATCAGTTAAAAATTATCCTGGAATTTGCTGCCTGCATTTGCTCCAGATATTTATTACGGCTCTAACCCACCTTAAAGTATCTTTTAAATGCGAAATGTGGCTGGGACCGTTTAAATATAATGTCTGCACAGTTATGAAACCGATCTGAAAACCCAGTCTTGCAGCCTTGATTATTACCTCGGATTCCATCTCAAACCTTTGATATTCTATTTTGAGCCTTTTGAGAAGTTCAGTGGAATAAATCCTATAACCGCATTGGCTGTCCAGAATTGGTACCCCGGTAAAAACAGAGAGAATAAAAGAGGTGATTTTGTTGGAACAGATTCTGGCCAAAGGCATTACTCCGATTTTCATGGAGCGACAGCCGATGCTCATTCCCAGATGTGGATTTTGTTGAACTGAATCCAGAAATTTCATAAGATCTTCAGGCGCATGTTGCCCATCTGCATCCATTGTAATGATCCACCTGGCTTTTTTCTGATCGATGAGGAATCTAAATCCGGTATCTAATGCAGCCCCTTTTCCTCTGTTCACAAGATGCTTTAGGCACACGATTTTATGAATATCGCAAAGCTGCCCCGTTTCATCACCAGATGCATCATCTACAATACAAATTTGTTCTGGTGGGACTAACTTTAACAGTTTGGGAAGAAATTCTTTGAGCAGCTCAGCGGATCTGTAGGATGGAATAAGGACAAATGTGTCTTCAGGCCAGTTTGGCATTAGCGATCAGCCTTTCTTCGATGATTGTAGAGAATTCTTCTATGGATCTTCCATCGCTGTTCAAAGGTTCACCTACCAAAATATCCATTTTAGTGAAAGGTTTAGGAATCATGAAGCGATCCCAGGTATTGAGATACCATGCCTTTGAAGGCAGCACAGAGATAGTGATTACCGGAGCCTTGCTTATTATAGATAATTGAGAGATACCTGGTTTTACCTTCTCCCGGGGTCCCTTTGGGCCATCCGGAGTGATCACAACACTCTTTTTGGAATTGAGAATTCTTAAACACTGTCTGAGTGCAGAAAATCCTCCCTTGCTGGAGGAGCCAAAAACCACATCATTTTTCCAGAGTTTTACCAGGGACGCTGCTCTTTTTCCATCTTTGCTAAGGGATGCGATTGCTGTTAAACCAGTACCACGTAAAAGGTAAGCCATCGTCAACAATCTTGAATGCCAGAAACAGAAGATTCTGGCAGTACCATTTTCCACAAGAGGACTACTGAATTCCGAAGTTTTAAACCGGACACGCCATGTTTTCCCAAGAAGTGAACCTAAGGCCCAAATAGTCAGACTTACCTTATCGTGTGGATTTTGTGAATCGCTTGCCATCGAAGCTTTTCTCCAGGGTAGCCATTTTAAACCTAAAAACCGCAGTAGATTGACGCGAATAACACGTAATCTATTGCGCA
>CAYYNL010000205.1:0-7634 GCA_964472925.1 uncultured Fibrobacter sp.
TATGCCTGCAGAAAAAAGTCTTTCAAATATAATTTGGTCAAATTATGAAAGTCAACATGTTTTATATGAAAACTACTTTTTTTCCTTTTTGAATACTAAATCCACTATTCCATATTTTTTTGAGTCTTCTGCAGACATAAAAAAATCCCGATCTGTATCAACCTGAATCTTATTTATAGACTGTCCAGTATGATTAGCTAAAATCTGATTCAGATTATCCCTCACACGAAGCATCTCTTCTGCTTGAATCTGAATATCTGATGCAGGACCAAACATATTTCCAGAAATCAGAGGCTGATGAATCAAAACCCTGGCATGTTCCCATGCCTGTCGTTTCCCTTTGGTACCAGAACACAACAACACTGCTGCCATACTGGCCGCCTGACCCATACATACTGTTACTATGTCAGATTTCGCGAATTGCATTGCATCATAAATCGCCAGCCCCGAAGATATTACCCCACCAGGACTGTTTATGTAAAGGGTGATGTCCTCTGAACTCTGCATGTCAAAAAAAAGTATTCGCTTAACTATTGCTTCCGCAGACTCATCATTTATCTCACCCCAGAGGAAAATCTGCCTCCGTTTCAAAAGCTGTTCCTCCATCTCGTTACCAGAAAACAGCTTTCTCATATTTTTCATAAAATCTTCATTTTTATCTGCAGCCATGGCTGAGCCTCCTTTTTCATTAGTTCAATGTTCTTACCTACTATTTTTTACTGGAAGCTTTGTAAATTTTATGTCCGGTTTCTCAAAGTAGAGAAAATCCAGATGGAATCAAACCTTTGGCAGGTCTTTATTCAACAGTTCTGCAGTTTTTTTGTATCTCTACCACAGTCCCCTGCAATCATTAAGTTTATAAATAGATAAACCAGATACATACACTGCATTATACATGCCAGAGCACCACCATGCCCGATAGCTTCCAGAGGCAAGACCTGAAGAAATCACAGATTCTTTGCTAAAATTACCGGTCCATAAATATAGATAAGGGAAAAGGAAAAATGAAAAAAAAGCCACGTACATCTATTGCGTGCAATTCAGAGACTCTTATTATGATCAGTACCGATCATTAAAATATAAATATGATATTTATTGTTGATAGAAATCTTTTGCAGAGTTAACCATAATTTTTACTGCAGTCACATAGATTTCTGCCAAAAGGGCCCTGCATTTAAATTTCCTCCACCCTTCTATGAGAGAGATCTACTCGAAAAGATAAAACTCTACTGAACTCAAAACAACATTTCCGCAAACTTCAGCTAAAAAGTCATTAAAGTATTTTACCTTTATTGACTACTCAATAATTTCATTTACCTGAACCGTGACATACAAATTTATATTGAACACACAGCAAAACATCAATCGCTTCTGATACTTTTTTCCATTGGATATTAATTGATATATACGATAATCTAATAATTATAACCAGGAGGAAATATGCTCCAAAAGTTAACTTTTTCTCTGCTTTCATGGCTGCTTTTCTGCAGTTCACTGGCCATGGCTCAAAAGTACCCCTTTCCACAACAGGCCCATTACTCAAACGGAATTCTCCCTTCAGGAATCGATCACAAACACGTGCAATCTGTTTATGATATCTGGCTCAAAGGGTATTATGAAGAAAGCGGGGATCAGGCAAGAATAAAATTTGATGAACCCGAAAACACTGTCAGTGAAGGCATCGGATACGGAATGCTGATAATGGTGTATATGGATAACGAAAAAAACAACACCAGACAAAAGTTTACGAAATTATGGAACTATTATAAAAATCATTCCTCTAACGGGCTTATGCACTGGAAAATACAAGGCTTTACCAACAATACTCCTGGAACAGGCGCAGCTACCGATGCCGATCTTGATGTCGCAGTTGCACTTATTATGGCAAGCAAACAATGGGAGAATGAATCTTATCTAAATGATGCCAAAACTCTCATTGGAAACATCTACAACCAGGAAGTTAAAAATAATGTGCTGGTTGGAGGAAACCAGTGGACTGCCTTGAACCCTTCCTACATGAGCATGGTTGCAACACAACTTTTCCAAGATATTGATGGACCACGATGGTCATCTGTACAATCAAATTGCTATACCCTGCTTGCAAATAGTCAGAATAAAACCACTGGATTGTGGCCTAACTGGTGTCAGGCGGATGGCTCCCCTGGTGGTGGAGTAGGTGATAATCCAGGACTATATGGTTTCGATGCCTCTCGCACTCCCTGGAGAATTGGCTGGGCATACGCCTGGTACGGTCATTCCCAAGCAAAAACATTATGTGACAAGATTGTCAGTTGGTTTAAACAAAAAACCGATGACTCCCCCGGTAAAATCGGCCAGATATATAACCTTGACGGAACAATTAACACAGGTGCAAAAGGGTCCGAAGACAACATTCCGACTTTTCTGGGTCCACTGGTGGTTGGAGGAATGGTTGACTCCAAATTCCAGTCCTGGGTCGACAAAGGATATACACGCCTACGTGCATTTGGTAGTACTAATGACAACTATTACAATGAGTGCCTCGAATTGCTGTCAATGCTGTTACTTACAGGTAATATGCCCGATTTCACAAAAGTGCAGCCCAAATCTTCTGCAACCCTTAAAATCAATGTGACTCCTGCGGGTGCAGGAACAGTAACTGTCAGTCCTCAAAAAAACAGCTACTCAATTAATGAACAGGTAACCATTTCTACCACAAATTCAGATCCATCCCGATATTCATTTGTCGGATGGGATGGAGACCTTACCGGAAATTCAACTACTGCATCATTAAAGGTCTATTGTGACATGGTTGTCACCGCTGTCTATAAAGATTTAAAAGCTCAGGATCTTGTTGACGATTGTGAAGACAACGATCATTTAACCAACATGGGATCCGAATGGTTTACCTACACCGATATTGCAGACAAAGGAAAGTCAACTGTTACTCCAGTTACCAAAGAAGATGAAATCTTCTTTTCCATGACTTCAGGAGGTTACAACAATTCAGAATATGCCGCAAAGATCGATTTCAAACTGGATAAAGGTGATTTTAAATATGATCCCTTTGTTGGACTCGGTTTTGAGATGGCCCCAGATGGAGAACCGGTAGATATCAGCTCCGCCACCGGTATCAGTTTTTTCTATAAAGGAAGTTTCGGAGATGCCAAATGTGCTCTTAAAATTGAATCAAAATCGGTGACAGAACTTGGAGCTGACTACAGCTACGATCTTCCTGCTAGCACCGAATGGAAAGAGGTCAATATAACCTGGGATAAGTTTCTTCAGCCTAAATGGGCAGAGCCGGTAGAACTCGATCTTACAAAAGTTCCAAAATTCCAATGGCAGATTCAGGGTAAAACCGGTTCTTCAGGTACCCTTTGGGTTGACGATATTCATCTTATAGGATATTCCATCGCTACTACTGATTTACAACCAAAAAATAATTCTCAGACCATCAATAAATCAGGCCCTCAGGCTTTCTTTCGGAACGGATCTGATTTGTACATTAGTTTTTCCGCCAGCCACCCTGACCATGTGAGACTATCTCTATATGATCTGAATGGGAAACTGGTGGATGATCTGTTTCAGGATATTAAAGCTACAGGATACCAGACCGTCCGGATTAATGAAAGATTGAAGAGCAATTGCTATATCGTTAAATTAACCACTGCAGATGCTGTATTATCCAAACGAATAGTGGTTAGCAAATAACTTCTGCAGAACGAATTCATCCATTTTTCTTTACCATTGTGCCCCTCAATAAGGGGCACTTCAATTGGGTGGATTTCGGAAGTAGGTAATAAATTTTCGATTTTAATATTTTTTAATAAGGCAATAAGGTTATAATCATTGTTTTTTTTGCTGCTACTAAGGTTAAACAAATACTAAGGTTTTTAGGGATTATGATACAATACCCTCTTAACCTTAGTATCTGTCTTCTGAAACCTTAGTAGCAGAAGTAACACGTACACAAGAAAAACCTTATTACCTTATTTTTATCTTCACAAATAGCACAAACTGTTACCATTAATTTCGGAACTCATTAATGGTAAACCTTATAAACGAAGAACCGGAAATGTTAAAACTGCTTAAAGGGATTATCTGGTTAAGTTCTCAAAACCTGAATAGTAATAAAAAAGATCTAAACGAAGAATCGGCAGTGAAAAAAGTTCTTATTCTTAAGAGATTATTAGATTTGAAGCCAGTTATTTGTTTCAATACCTGAATAGAAAAGGGACGGAGGAATTTAGAAAAAACCTCCGCCGCCATTTTTGCTTTTCGCTACCGAGCCAGTTTTACACTAACATCCGAATATATCAATGTATTTCCCGCTTCCAGACGAAGAAGATGACACCCGGCCGGTGTGGCAATTCTCTGAATAGTGCGGGTATCAGCATTTATCGGTATGCGCGAAATCAATTTCCCGGAAAGTGAATAGACTGAGAGAGAAACCGGAGCAGAAAGGTTTTTATCCAAAGTGATTTTTCTTCCGTTTATCTCCACCATTGCTCTCTGGTTTGGTCTCTGATGACGAACACTGACTAAATCAAATTTTGTTGGATCAAGATCTATAACTCTCTCAGAGAGAGAACCAGGCAGCAGTTCAATAGTGTCTACCTGTGAACTGGAACCCAGTTTGGTTGTAACAACGTAAGTTCCCTGAAATCCCTTGAATTTACACTTCCCTTCCTCATCCGATTTCACCAAAGTATCAGTAGTCCATAGAGTATCCTTAAGTTTTTTCCACCTTTTTCCTGTTTCGGTTGGTTTAAAATCTTTATCGATCAGGTAGCTTTTCAGATCATCTCTCCACATACGGCCCTGCCACCAGATCCAAAGTAGCATACCTCCGAAATCATTTCGGCTATATGTGAATCGCATAAGTTCTTCCATGAGATCAGCAGTATTACCGGATTGGTTCCAATCGATTTCAGTAAACCATAATTTCATGGAAGTGTCCTGAGCCAGATTGAGTTGCTGAGAGATCTTATTGACAAGACTCTCATATCCGGGATAGTTTCCATTGGCTTCACGAGAAACCATGCCGCCAAAATGGCCTTCCAGACCGACGATATCGATTTTTGCGTTTTTGGCGTTGTTGTTTATTTCTTTAATCATCGATATATATGCATCTTCATCGTGGCCCTGTTCGATCACGTTGTATTCGTTAACACACAATTTTACATCAGGATCGATACTGTCTGCCATTTCCAATACCCAGTTAAACACCTCCGCTCCGTTGTTCTTGGTTTTACCTGTCCAGGTAGCCAACAGACCGGGCATTTTCACGGGATTATTATCCTTGCCTGTGGTGAAATGGACGATTTCATTCACCGCGTCCCAGTGACTTACCCTGCCCTTAAAAAGAGTAACAATATCGTTGACCCGTGTAGTCATTTCCTCTATGAATTGTTCTCTTTCAGATGAAGAAAGCTCTTTTATTTCTCTTGATGAATCTTCGGAGTTATACGGTCCATAAGGTCGGGCACAGTATGCCTGATATTCCACCCGTTCATTCCAGAATAGATTGTGTCCACGAACCTTCAATCCATTACCCAGGCACCATTGTACTATCGAATCACCATCCCTATAATCACCCGGAGCACATGGCGTCCCACCGGTGGTGTCATTGTAATACCATTTCATTTCGTTTTCAGGAGTACACCATTCAAAATATTCTTTTATCGCATTACCATATTTTTCTTTTCCTACTTTGACAAATCCGGAATCCCAACAGATTGCCCCTCCGAAGCCAAAATGATGCCTTATCAGTTTTGCGGATACCGAAATACCTGTGTCGATCACTTCCTTTCCTTTAAATTTGAATGAGATCTCACAGTCGCTTCGCCGTATTGAATCGATAGCCTTATCAGTAGCATCTTTGAATGCCTGTGTAAGTGCTGCCTCTGAAGAAAAGAACAAACCTGGCATGAAAACCAGGAAAAAGGCATTAATTATCCTGCCGACGGTACGTTTCATTGTGTGCCCCCTTTAACTTAGAAACAATTGATATAGGATTTCCCGGAGCAGGCTCCCCGACAGCCCGGTTTAGAAACATAGCAACAATATATATTTTGTTTTACATTGCGGATTCATTTTTTAACAGTAGTGCCAAATTCGAAATCTCAAATTCGAAATTCGAAATACGAAATACGAAATCTGAAATCTGAAACGCGGTTATTAAGAAAAATGCCCAAACTTATGAAGTTTGAGCATTTTCCCATGAGCTACAGTCGGTCAGCAGCGTGATTATATCGATAATACCACAATTAATCTTCAATTAAATCGTCCTAATCAGGTCTTCAATATCAGGCAGAAACAGTTTCCTCCTCTTTCTCTTCGACATTTGCGGTGCCAGAACCAGGTATTAAAGCCTCAAACAGAGGTACGATCTCTGGTTTTTTCGAACGAAACACCTTTACCCCAACAGCACTTATCTGAGTAATAAGCTGTTCCAGTCTTAACTGCAGAGTATTTTTGTCTACAGTGCCCAGTTTACGAACCAGTTTAACATTTTCCTGGGATTTGTCAGCATCGATAAGCTGATCGCGAAGTGATTCGACTTTTTCTATATCTTCTTCAAATATTCTGGCATTATTCTGAGTCCATTCGCTGTATTTGTTATAACCTGCGATAATCAGATTTGCTGCAGCAATAGTTTTAGGCTGGTTTTTTTTACCAGCCGTGGTTCCAACTCCAAAAGCTTTCAGAATTTCCTGTTTAACCCCAGGTGCAGCCTTGATCATCTCACGAAGATCCATCACCTCGTAGTGAAGTTCTTCGGTAAGTGCGACTTTGCTCTTTGTTGCACTTTTCTGGCCCTGCAGATTTCCTTTCTGGCCGGCTCTGCTCTGTTCAAGTGCTCTGAGACCCCTTTCCAGCTCCGATACTTCTTCGGTTTTTATCCTGGCCTGTAAATCGGACTGATATTGGTAAAAAAGTCCACAAGCCTGATGACCTTTAACAGATACCTCTTCGATTGTCCATTTGGGATTTGTTTTGCCCATAACAGGTGACTCCGTTTCGGATAATATGTGTGTTTAAAAACGATATCGCAGCGATTCTTAAGTGGCGACTCGTCCTCGTATTTAGTTACCAAAGAATTGTCCGAATCAGAAAATAAACTTTACACAAATTTTACTAAACGATAATTAGAACCCTTTTTATTACCAACAGTTAACAGGACATTATAGCAGTCCAGATCATAAGCGAACAAATGCCGGCTAAGAAAAAATAACGTGATTGCTAAAAAATTTCCGTTTTATCACCTACAGAAGAGCGGCATTTAAAAAATCATGGGCGAACAAGTAAAGTCTGTCGAGAATGGTTATAAATAGATATAGACAGAGATTAGTGTCAATAAAAAAATGTGTTTTAATTTAAAAAACAGCCCTCAATCAACCAAAAATCTTTTGAAATAGTTTAAATCTGGAAAAAAACGGGTTAAAAGCAGGGAAAGACATCTTTTTTAGCAGGCAAAAAGTTTTTTTACTATCCAAAATACGGTTTTAGCAAGTATTATATCGTTTTTAGTAAATGATAGATCGTTTTTAGTAAATGATAGATCGTTTTTAGTAAGTGATAGATCGTTTTTGGTAAGTGATAGATCGTTTTTGGTAAGTGATAGATCGTTTTTGGTAAGTGACAGATCG
>CAYYNL010000206.1:0-7609 GCA_964472925.1 uncultured Fibrobacter sp.
ATAGAACTTACCAATCTCTCTTCTGCGGAAATCAACAATGTTTCACTGGAGATAGCAGGTTTAGGCATGGGATCTGTTGAAAAGATTGCAGCTGGTGAGACTGCCACAATCGGGATTACGGTAAGAGGGAAGAGCCTGGAGAATCAGGTTCAGGTTAACGTTTCCGGTGTGAAGAATACATCCGGCACTATGCAGATAGCTATGAAAACCAGTGTAAATGGACTATACGCTTACAGCCTTACAGTTGACGATCATCTGGTTTCTTTCAGCAAACTGTATTCTAACGCTTATGAAATAACTGATTCGGTAGATATCGATTATGTCGATATCAGGGATGGTTTTTTCATTTATGAGGTTACAAACCATACCGGAATAGAATTGAGGGTCAGGGGTATTCATGAGCACCTATGGAAAACCTCTTTTGCAGAACGAAATGCATATAATAGGTATGAAGACCTGCTCAATGTCAGTAGAATCGATTCAATGGAGAATTATTTCGGTTTTATCACCAGTGGAGAAGTGATTGCACCTCCCAGACTCGAACAGACTTTCAGTCAGGAAAACTTCTCCCAGTCACGTCTTTTTACCCAATGGGATTCGGTCTTGCAAAAAACTGTCACTCTGGTTAGATATACTGTATCAACTGGCAACCCCAGTGGAGACACAATTACTCTGTGCGCCGATGACACCTTGATTTTTACCATCCGGTCTGACTTCAAATACAGTAAGCTCCATGGCAGGGTTGTTAAACCGATTGAAATTACCAGTGACACAGAAAAAGTAGCTATCAATTTCCCCTGGGGAAAATCAGCGCCTGATTCGCTGAGGGGAAAGCTTGTCTTGCAGAATGTTTATAGCGATATCCGGATCAGAACAGAAATGTCACCCAACTCGGCAATCGATTCTGTTTACTTCACATTTGAAGTATTCGATCCCAAAAATCCAGATATCAAAGATCGCCTGGTTGATAAGCTTATTGGTGTGGATGATGGATCTCTTTTCAGAAAGAACATCGATATTACCCGGGTGGTCAATCTTTATCCAGACACGGTAGCCATAATCACAAGACTGAATGTTCCAACAGGTACCAGAATAGTTTCGGAAAACGACCTGAAGACAAGCGACGCCGATTATGATAAGTACATTGGACAGATGAATATCGATGCAATCACTGACTACAGGTTGAATTCCAGGTTCGATTGGGAAGTAAAAGATACGGTGAATCTGGATCTGGGAAGCGAAACATTTACCATGTACAAGGCTATGAGATATATCCGGAAACTGGAGCAACGCAGCCTTGACATGGAAACAGAAATTATCAACAGTTCAAATCTGAATATGACACTGTATGCACTAATAGCCCCTGGTCACCTGATTGATACTCTGGACTCAATGTCTTCTGATGATGCTTTTTATCTGATAGCACAGGAGGGGGAGGCTGAAAAACGCGGTCTGGTGAATTTCCTGGGGACAAAGGGTGTGCGTATACCGGCAAAATCACAGGATTCTTCAGTAGTAAATGTCATTCACTGGAATAATCAGCAACTGGAAACGGTTTTAAATTCAGACACCTGCAGTTGGAGGTGGTTCCTGAAATTTCATAAAAACGAACGCGATGCATTAAAGGATAACGATTTTATCAGAATAAATTCAATGTTGCGTATTGATGGTGTCAACAATACCGATTCATTGATTATATGGTAGCTCAATTGGCGGAGAAAAATATGGAAAAAATAACTGGTATTTATAGATTACTGATTCTGTTTTTAAGTCTATCTGCAACTGCTGCAATTGATCCTACCACTTCCGGGTTAGGATTTACCCTGGGACGCAATGTCAACGGCCATTCTTTTGAGGCAGCATTCAATAACCCTGCAATCCTGGGTATCAATAGCACCCCCAAAGGCGGGCTTATATTACCGATTTCCAATTTCAGTACAGGTGAATGGAGCGATAAACTTGCATTATCTCCAATCAACCGTTACTGGGTAAATGACAAAGAAGAGCTTTCTGCTTTGATAACCAAAGTTCTTAAAAGAAGCTTTCGTCTGGATGGATTAAATGAAGAGGAGGTTGCCAGAAAACTGGAAGAGAAACTGCAGGGTGGGTTATCAATTTACAGTGGTTTCAGCACAACTATTCTTAGTTTCGCTGGAAACCGGTTCGGATTTGATATTACTACTCATATAAATAGTGAATCAAAAATTCCGGAAGGTCCCTTAATGATCCTGTTTGGTGTTGAAGATGGCCTGAGAAAGGGTAATAAACTGGACTTCAGCGATCTGAGCCAGAAATCAATATGGGCTACCGATTTCTCCTTTCTTATGGGGTTGCCAGTCAACATTCCAGCTTTACATGATTTCTTCAGGCTCGAACATGGTGCTGGTGGAGTGGGACTTAAATATGTCATGGGACATTCGGCATTGATGGGGGAGGCCAAATCAGGAAGTGTTTATTATAATGAGAATACCAATGAAATTGAAGTAGATGGATCGGTTAATGTTCGCACTGCAGGAAGTGGTTTTTCTGGTCCCTGGAGATTTGAGAATCCTTTCAGCAATGGATTACCGGTTTCAGGCCATGGAATCGGGGTGGATATCGGAGGAATTCTGTATAATGACAGAGCTAAGTTCTCAATCAATGTGCAGAATCTGGGAGTAATTTTCTGGATGAAGGATGCCAAAGAAGCCAACTATCAGTTGAAGGACAAAAATGTAAATGCTTATGATATTAACAAAGGAATTGAAGAGGCTAAAGACAAAAATGGAAAGGCAGAGCTATACATTTTCGATCAATTGGTTAACGACACACTTCAAAAAACAAGTGCCTTTACAACACTTCTTCCCTTGTCTTTGAATATTGGTTATTCCTATTTCTGGGATTTTTCCAAAACACATCCCATGCTTGCTCAATACGTAAATGTGGCTGCAAACTATGAACAACAACTCGATGGAGGGCCTGGGCGCTCATACATACCCAGAATTTCTATTGGTGGAGAAACGGGGATGTTCCGTGGTCACTTTCCTTTTCGTATCGGGTATGTCTTTGGTGGTCCGGAAAGAATAGCTTCTGCTTTTGGGTTTGGAATTAAAGCAAGGGTTGGTACTTTTAATTTCAGCTGCAAATCAATTGGTACTCCTGTTTGGATTCCAAAACGTGGAATAGAATTGGCTGCAGGATACCAGTTGAACTGGGGTATGACTTCAGATGCAGATAAGGACGGAATCTTTGATAAGGATGATAAATGTCCATCTGTGCCAGAGGATAAAGATGGTTTCATGGATCAGGATGGATGTCCGGATTTCGACAATGATCATGACAATATACCCGACACTCTTGATAGATGTCCCAATGTTGCGGAAGACAGGGATGATTTTGAAGATGATGACGGCTGTCCCGATTATGACAACGACAAGGATGGGTTATCAGACAGTCTTGATAGGTGTGTTAATGATGCAGAAGACCTGGATAACTATATGGATGAGGATGGTTGTCCGGAACTGGACAATGATAAAGATGGTATCGAAGATAAACTTGATAAATGCCCGCTTCAGCCGGAGGATGTCGATCAATTTGAAAATAGTGATGGCTGTCCCGATTATGATAACGACAGGGATGGGATAGCAGATACACTGGATAAATGTTCTGATAAACCAGAGGTTTATAATGGCTTCAGAGATGATGACGGTTGCCCGGATACTCTTGTCAAACCAACCGAAAAAGAGACTAAAATCCTTAACACAAAATTAAAGGCAATTAACTTCAAATCAGGAAGTGCCGTGCTGCTTCCGGGGTCCTTTGCCGCACTGGACTATATTGTTTCTTTTTTGAAACAGTACTCTCATTTGCGCTATGAAATCCAGGGACATACCGATTCTCAGGGCTCTGATGAGTTTAACCTTGTGCTTTCAGCAGCCCGTGCTGCAACAGTAAGAGGATACCTGCTCTTGAAAGGGATTCAGGATTCCAATCTGATTGCCATCGGATATGGTGAGTCAATGCCTTTGGCAGATAATAACAGTGCCGACGGAAGGGCGATTAACCGCAGGGTCGAATTTGAGATTATTGAGACAAACGATCAATACCATGTTTTAAAAGAAAAGGAAGCGGTAATAAGGGAGATGGTAAGGAAGGCTAAAATAAAAAGCAGTTATTAAAAGTATCTTTGCCCCAGAGTTGAAGATTTTACAGATTAAAAGCTATGGAATGATAGAGTCGCAGGTTATTAAAACCTCCGGCTCTATTTCAGAGTGACTCAGATGACTCTTTCTGAAGGCTTTCCAGCCAGTAATCATAAAGATCATTCAGCGTTTTCTCGAATGGAATAAGGGCCTGCCAGCCAGTCTCATTTCTCAATAGAGAATTATCACCCAGCATTATTGTGTTGGTTTTGTGAGAACGCAATTTTTTTTCTTCGGATTGTATGGTTATCTCTTTTGTAGATTTCGAAATCAGAGAATTTAGAATCCATTGCAAAGAGATGCCTTTTCCGCTGCAGACATTGTATACTCTGCCACTTGTTCCATTCTCCAGAATTGAATAGTATGCCCTTACCACATCTCTTACATCGGTAAAATCTATAATTGAATCCAGATTTCCAACCGATATTGTGGCATCTGTTAAACCAAGCTCTATCGAAGCTACCTGCTTTGCCCAGTCAGAGCAGACAAAACGAGGAGATTGTGCCGGACCGGTATGGTTAAAAGAGCGGGTACATCTAACATCCATTCCATATTGGCGATGGTATTGCAGGCCGATCAGTTCGGCTGCGTATTTGGAGATCCCATAAAAGTTTGTAGGTGATGGATGGATAGTCTCTGAAACCTGTTCTGAATTGATATCATCACTATATTCTTTTGAGGAACCAACCAGAAGAATCTTTGCAGAAGGGCAGTACTGCTTAAGGGCATCCAGAATCGAAACCGTACCCATTATATTGATTTGCAGAGCATGACCTGGTGAGAGATCGGCTTCGGGCAGAAAACTGATTGCTGCCAGGTGGTAAATTGTGTCAGGTTGAACACTATGAAGAAATTTTCCCAGCAAACTTGTGTTTAAGATGTCGATCTGCTGATATTTTACTCCCTCATAGGGACATTGCGCCCAGCGATCAACTCCGTACACTTCATAATTTTTGCTGATCAGATATTCGGAAAGCCATTTTCCTACAAATCCGGTTATTCCGGTTATCAGTGTTTTTCGTGTAGAAGTCATATTTTTATTTTTTTTCGTTAATTCGTAAAAATATATACTTTTAGCTCACGCTCCAAAACAGAATTACAATCACCAAAAGACGGCCTCATTACCCAAATCGTAGATATCCTCTTAGAAAAAAGATGAGCGGATTTTCTCCTCTGAAGCATCTATAAGACAGAAGCGCAAAAGGCGCAGTAAAAATCTAAAAAAGGAGGAAGAAATGAAAAAGCTGCATCTGGTCTCTACTGCAATGCTTATTCCGGCAGTGATTTTTGCAGAGATTAACTTTCATCTGAGTATCGACAACACTTATTCTGCTTGCGAATATGAGGTAGAAGAAGATTATGTAGACGATGGAGATCCGTGGTTTGAAGAGTGTGAGAGCAGCGGACCATCACGGGTAAGTATTGAATATCAGTGGTCGATTCGGGGAGGTGCTCATGTCCTGAGATATCGCAGGGTAACTTTTCACACAATAAACAATTCATGGGCATTCGGTCCGTGGATGATAAATGTAAATTATTGTCATCACTCCTGCAATTTGCATCATAATCATGTATTCTATCACCCGGTAGTTCATGCAAACTGGCACAGAGAATATGACAGAAGTAAACAAGTGTATGTCTATGAGTATAAAGTTCCAGGTCACGATTATCGCAAATACAAAGTATACCGGCATGAATACAGGCCAATCTATAGAGACCACCATGCAGATCATGGCAGACATAATCCGGATATCAGATATAATGAAAAACAGTATCATCACAAACAACATAACATGCATGGTAACAGGCATGATCAACACTATGGAAAAGAAATGCATAATAACCACCACGGCATGCATGACCAAAGAAGTGATAACCGTTCCGGCAGACTCAATAAGAGCAGCTACATGGAAAAAAAAGAACAGAAGAATGTTAATTGCAAAAATCAAATAAGCCAGATAGTGCTTGTTTCCGGAAGAAATAGATAGTTTAAAAAAAGTAAATAGAAAAAGAAGAGGTGAATATGGGTATGTGGAAAAGTATAATTGCTGCTTCAGCTCTGCTGACTGTTCTTAATGGATGTGAAGTTATTTTGGATCCTGTTCCATGTGCCGAGGTGGAATATGAAATGTATACTTACAGAATAGATTCCTATGTGTATATATCTACGGAGATACAGGAGATTATAGCCGGATATGTCGTCGGATACAGTATGCCTGAAGTAGACATGTACGGTCCCGAAATTTACCCCGATGTGGGACCAAGAGATTATAAAAATCTTCCTTCCTACATTGAAGCCGATTTTAATGGTGATGGTTATACTGATTACGCATACATGTTTTCCAGAGTAAGCTGGTCAGGCAACACCTGGTATCTTAAGACCAAACTTCTGGTTGTTACCAGTGACTGGGAAGGATATTCTCTTTGCGCAGAGTATGATTTGGGAACCGTTTCTGGCGGAGCTCATGTACCTATAGAGGAATACTGGGGAATTCGCCTGTTAAAAAGAGGTACTCATAGCATAACGATCCACAACTCAAACAGCAGTACTGAAAAGGCAACATTTACATTGGAAAATGACGGAATATACCTTGGGAGTATAAATCCTGAAGAGAGAACAGTGTTTTATGTTGATGGAAAAACCCTGCGTGAATTTTCTCTCGATATGGGCGCTATCGCCAAGAAGAAGGTACTCTCCGCAGAAGAACGGGCAAACCGCATACTGAAGCTGTAGAAAGAATTGAAGGGCACCTAAAAAGTGCCCGAAATTTCTGGTGATATGCTTTTCTGATGTTTATCTCCTGTAATATTACCACTTAGATTAACTGGTACGTAATGTCTGTTTCTGATGATCTGAAGTCAATGTCGCATGGCTTTATTACGAATGCCTGATTCTTTCGGAAATCAGGATCTATATTTATACAAGCGATACTTTATTTTTTGCAACTGTAATCACTATCCTTCAATTCTTTGCGGTCCAGATAATATTTCAAATATTTTTATTGACTATTTCAAATGGTATTTCTATAATTGCAGTCGATTTACAGGGCAATTTTTAATTAATCTTAATACAGCCTTCAAAAAGGGTGGTTGGAATTTAACCGATATTCACTTATATTGATGTGGGGCAACTGGTATATCAACTTTTGCAGGGAGGTTTTGGCAGAATGTTTAGAAAGAAGAGAAGGTGGGGTTGGGCAACCTTAAAAGCCCTCTTTCTGGCGCAGATCCTTTACCGATGTGCCAGATTTTTTATGAAAGCTGCTATAAAACAGTCTCGCGATTATAATATAGATTCCTCAAAAAGGTCAAAATCTGATATAAAAAAGGCCAAATACAAATCCAAATAATTTGTTGAAAATAATAAATTAACCCACTACCATCTCATATTAACAAAATAATATTAAGAAATTGCCTAAATTTGCTCA
>CAYYNL010000207.1:0-7510 GCA_964472925.1 uncultured Fibrobacter sp.
GTAGCTGAAAATATGCATATACCAGTTGTTATGTTTTTGTTTCATGGCAGAAAAGTTGATTCACATGTTTCTGGATTTGATTAAATCCGTTATTTGTCATTATCATGAGCTGTAACTATCTGCAGCTCCAATTATCGCATCAAAAAAACTACCACTTAAGTGAAAATGCGGTATTTTTATCATTTTTCACCTTTTTTCTAAACTTTATTTCCATCTGGTTGAGAATAGATTCCACTTGTTTTATATCTTCTTCTGAAGGATTTTTAAGACTGAATTGATATTTAATCAAGGGTACGAGCGTAACATCTATCAGATCTTTACTATTGGTGTTCAGGGTTATTAAATACATCATGGAGATATCATCTCTGAAAAACTGCTTAGTTTCTATCCCTTCATAATCATTTATAAAGTCTCCACAGCCATAAAGCACCGGTTTTTCTTTGTAGATTTCGACTCCCAGAATATGGTGTGATGAATGCCCATGTATTACATCTACATAGCCATTATCAACAAGAGTATGAGCAAACTGAATGTGTGATTGAGGTATTTTAAATACCCAGTTCTCACCCCAATGTATCGAAAGAATCACGATATCATCCGGTTTTCTGAACATATTTATCCAATTGCCAACAGAATGTGCATATTCCAGACTCAGACCATGTAATAGCTTTACTCCTGGTCTGTTAAAATCAGCCCCCCATTGGGAAGGGATTCCACTTGATTCTGTTCCAAGAGAGAAGACAAGCACCCTGGTATTATTGTTAACCAGAGCAGCTGGTTTAGATGCCTCTTCTATGTTAATTCCAGCTCCCGAATATAGGATGTTCGCATTTTTCAAAGTGTTAATTGTATCAAGCAAACCCTTATACCCCCAATCGATTGTATGATTGTTTGCTAATGCACAACAGTTAATTCCTGCACAGGTAAGAACGTTAATATTTGCTGGGTTCATTTTGTAGTTAATTCCTTTGCCTGCCCAGTAATCCTTACTTACAGTTACACTGGTTTCCAGATTTATTATTCGCAAATCAGGTTTATACAATTCAAACTGTTTTAATGCATCTCCCCAGATATAATGAAAAGGTACTGGAGTTTTAAAAATGCCATTTACTTTTTGTGCCAGATTGACATAGTCCCTTGCATCAGTTAAATAAGGTTCAAAAATGA
The DNA here is from genome assembly GCA_964472925.1 of uncultured Fibrobacter sp. Classification (GTDB taxonomy): domain Bacteria; phylum Fibrobacterota; class Chitinivibrionia; order Chitinivibrionales; family Chitinispirillaceae; genus JAAYPC01. Next base: position 1,168 of record CAYYNL010000207.1, read on the forward strand.
CAGGATCAGATGGAAATGGCAAGACCTGGTCAATACCTCTTCCGATCATAACATCACCGCAGAGAAAAATTTTTAGATTCATTTAGCTTTTGACTATTAAAAAAGCCTGATAATTTGTTGTTATTGGATATGTCTTTTATGATGTTGCAACAGTTGCGCCAGAAAACTCAGCTATGAGACTTTTAATCGTATAAGGAAAAAGGACGTTGGATTCAGAAGAGCTGTTTAAAATTTAAGCAGTTGCGGTAGATGCAGTCGCGTATCATATTGAATTAATAACACTTTCAATGGCTACCTAAAGGAACTGAATATGCATTTAATTGGAGCAATTAACATTGTTTTTTGCAGGATTTAGAGGCAGAACGGGATAGAAAGGCTATTATTATGCCATTTTTAACCCGAGGAGGAACCGAGAGCCACTGGTATTTCTACAGTCTTGATATTCTAGGCAAGGTGGCGCAGGGATCGGAAGCGCCTTGATCTCTTCAACCGTAGGCTTTTAATTTCTGGTTTCAATCAAACAATAGCAGCTGCAAAATTTTCTTGACTTTCAAAGCATGATTATTTTATTTTATGAATATTGATTCATTTATCAGCAGGTGATTATGCGTAAAAAAGAAGGTGATAAAAAAAAGGCTATACTGGAAGCAGCGATAGAAGTTTTTGCAAACGATGGTTATTTTAATGCTAAAATTCATCGCATTGCTGACATTGCAGGTATTGCTACAGGGACAGTATATCTTTACTATGGCAATAAAGAAAACATCCTTCTTAAGATTTTTGAGGACGTGTGGGAAAAACTTTTCACAATGATCGATTCTATTAACAAGAGATCGGATTTAACAGTTGTTGAAAAGTTTAATGCTATGATCGATGTTGTATTTGATTTATTTACATCAAATCCTTCTTTGGCATTGGTTTTTGTTAATGAACAAAATCATCTACTTAAGAAAAACAATGAACAATTCACTGCTTATTTTCAAAAAACTCTTTTGATGTGTGAAACCGTTCTTCAGAGTGGGGCAAAAGATGATGTATTTAATCGTTTTATCAACCCACGCGTTTTCAGTTATTTTTTCTTTGGTGGACTGCGTTTTCTTCTTCATCAGTGGGCAGAAAATTCTAATTTATTCCCCCTGAATGAGATACGGCAGAACTTTAAACAGCTTGTTTTGCATGGAATAACGGCAGTTAAGGCAATTTAAGCTGAAAAGGAATAAAAAGTGTTTCGATTTTATTGAACAATGATTCATTTTTCATTTCATAGGAGTTGTTTTCATGGTTGAGCAACGGTTCCAGAGAACGATCAGGTTTCCAATAATAGTTGTTCTGGCTTTCTGGTGTGCTCTTCAAGGGCAGACAAATTTATCTTTGGATCAGGCTGTGCGTATGGCGATTGAAAATAACGATCGCATACATCAATATCAGGAACGGCTACGACAGAAGGTCTATGAAGAAAAGAGTGCATACGGTAATTTTCTTCCGACAGTCACCTTGTCAGGAAATTATAACCATATCGATCAGCCATTAACAATGGATTTAGATCCGATACGTACGGCGATGCTTAGTTTGCAAGCAAAAAACCAGGTTTCTCTTGCAAGTATTACATCACAATTGAAAGGCGGGCCTGCGATAGCAGAAAATTCCCCACAATATGCTGCATACTACAAAACGGCATACGATGCTTATGACAGTAAACTTCCTCATTTTCTTGATACGCTTAAGGATCAAAATTATCCCCAGGCTGCTTTTACTGTAGTGCAGCCGTTGTATACTGGAGGAAAAATTTTGGCTGGAGTACGTGCCTGCCGTGCAGAAAGAAAAGCATCAGAAGCAGAGCTAGCTAAATCACGAAACGAAATAATTCAAGAATCAATTAATTACTGGCTTGGGGTTGTAGTAACTCGTGATGTTGTTAATGTACGAAAAGAAGTACTTATTGGAATGCTGCAGCATCAGAAAAATGCCGAGCGTCTTTCAGAGCAGGGACTTATTTCCAAGTACCATCTTCTTCGCGCTGAAGTTGCCGTATCTGAAGCACAACGAAATCTGGTTGATGCACAAAGTAAATATGAAATAGCAGTTCTTGCCTTACGTAAAACTATCAATTGCGCTGACTCTCTTGACTTTACTGTTCAGGATTCTTTGGTTTTTCTACCAGTAAAAGATTCATTGTTGATTTTTTTAACTTCTGCAGAGAAAGAACAACCGATTTACGAACTTCTTAATCAGAAAAAGAACCTTGCTCAGCAGAAAGTATCTGTACAGGCCAGCGCTTTTCAGCCGCAAATCGCGGCTTTTGGCCGTTATGAATTATTCACTGATTACCTTTCGAATCTTGAACCAGAGTGGGTTATCGGTGTTACTGCTTCTGTTAATTTATTTGCAGGTTTCCGTAATGTTAATAATCTTAAATCCGCCAGACATCTGGTTAAAGAAGTAGATTTTCTTAAATCGAGTACTTACCATGATATAAATTTACTTATCAACAAAGCATATAAAGAAATGCGTGACGCCGAACAACGTTACTTGCAGCTTGAAAGCGATTTAAAATTGTCTGATGAAAATTTCCGTCAAGCGCAAAAACGATTCGAAAGTGGCTTCGGGACCTCACTTGAGGTAATTGATGCCCAGTTGGTACGTGAAAAGAATCGTATTGACAGACTTCTTTCTTTATTAGACTATTATCGTTCACTCAACGAACTGAATACCGCTGCTGGCAATGCCGAAAAAACAGTAACGATTTTGAAATCAAAGGAGTACTGAAATGAAAAAAACGCGATTTGTCCTCTTTTATTTTTTACCAGTTGTATTAATTATAATTGCAGCCTCAGTCATTATGGTCAATTCTTCTCGATCACAACGTGAATTTATTTCCGGTGTAGTGGAAACAACACATATAGATGTAGCTGCTAAGATTCCCGGACGTGTCGACAGCCTTATGGTTCGTGAAGGCGATTATGTAAGGAAAGGGGCCATTCTCGCTAAACTGGAAAGCAAAGAAATAGCTGCCAAAGTTGAGCAGGCTCGTGGCGCTATGAATGCTGCTGAAGCAAAATTACGGCTTGCAATGAATGGTGCCCGACCACAGGAAAAAAAGGCGGCATTTAATCTTTATCAACAAGCGAAAGCTCAATTTGACCTTCTTGAAAAAACCAGAAACCGGTTGCAAAAATTGTATAGCGACAGCGTTATCAGTTTGCAGGAACGTGATCAGGTTGAAGCACAATATATTGCTGCTCGTGAGCAGATGGATGCTGCAATGGCACGCTACGAAATGGCACAGGAAGGGGCACGGGTAGAGGATATAGAAGCTGCCCAGTCGGTTGCCTATCAGGCGAAAAATGCTTACAATGAAGCATTGGCTTATCTTGCAGAGTTATCTTTAGTTGCGCCTGTCGATGGGGAGGTAGAAAAAGTAATTACTGATCCTGGTGAAGTAATTGGCAGCGGCTATCCAATTGTTTCGATTATTGACACTTCAGATGTATGGGTAATTATACAAGTTAAAGAAAACAATATGGGGAAATTCAAAAAGAATGCCGTATTTTCAGGAACTGTTCCTGCACTTGATAATATGCAATACAAATTCGCAGTAAGCTATATATCACCAATGGCTGATTTTGCGACCTGGAGGCCTACAAATCAAAAGGGAGAATTTGATATCCGCACTTTTGAAATTCACTTGCGCCCAGTTCAGCCTATACCTGCGCTTCGTGCAGGCATGACTGTTAATTTTCAATTGTGATAATTTTCAGGAAACGAAAAATATGATCGGCAATTTTTTAAAACTGGTCAGACGAGAAATCAATAGATTCATTAACGATAAGGTAATGATCGCTCTGGCAGTCGTCATACCACTTATTATCTGTGTAATCTTTATTGTCGTATACGACAATGGAGCAATTACTGAACTTCCAATTGCCGTATATGATGCTGATAACAGCTCAGTTTCGCGTATGCTAACCCGTGCCCTGGATGCATCGAGCTCAATAAAAATCGTCAATCATGTTAATTCCATTCATGAGATTGAAGAAGGTATAAGGCATGGTAATTATCAGGGTGGAATTTATTTTCCTGCTGGCATGGAAAGAGATATTAAAGCTAACCGTCAGACTCATCCTGTTCTTTACAAAAATTCTCAAAATATCATTGTTTGCAATTATCTTCTTCGTGAGGGCCTTTCTATTCTTCGTACATACAACGCTGGAGTACTTCTTCAAAAGCTTCGTCTCAAGGGAATCAGTGAACAACAAGCTATGGCAGTTGTTAATCCGATCAGTGTAGATGTATCGGTCCTTTATAATTCAAATTTTAGCTATATAAGTTTCTTAAGCCCAGGCTTTATTTTTGTACAATTTCAGATGACAGTTATGCTTTCTGCGCTTCTGATATTTGTACGTGAGTTTGAACGCAAAACTATCGACTCTGCTTTAACTATTGTTAGAAATAACCGTTTCTTGTTTATACTTGGAAAATCTCTCCCTCTTTTTCTTGTCCACAGCCTTATGGCTATTTTTATTCTTTGTATAGCTTTCCCACTTGGCAAAATCTATTTACCTGGTTCATACCCGGTTATTATCGGTGTAACAATTCTTTTTATTTTGGCATCATTTATTCCCGGTCTTCTACTTGGCGCTGTTATTCATGATTCATTTTACGCCACTGAGTTTTCAATATTTATCAATATGCCAACCTTCATTTTTAGTGGATATACTTTTCCCCTTTGGGCTGTTCCAGGGCCGCTTGTCGCTTTTTCCCAAATCATGCCTTTTACTCACTTCTTTACTGCCTTCTTTAAAATAGCCCAGATGAATTTGCCAATGATATATGCATTTCCGGAAGTACTGAAACTGCTTGCATTTATAATAATACCGATACCACTGCTATTTTGTGTTCTAAACAGGAAATTACCTTTGCAGTCAGGAGGTAAAACATGCTAACTAAACGCCTTAAAAAGCCTCCAGTCGAAAAATGCGGTCCTGAAACTTTTGGTACAGGTCTGATCGCTATCATGAAAAGAGAATTATTCTGCCTTCAGAATAATATTTATCTGCTTCTTATTGTCTTTTTTGCACCTATGGTTTATCCTTTTCTTTACGGTTCTGTCTATATCAACAAAATGGAACATGATATACCGGTCGCAGTTGTTGATCTAGACAATTCAAAAGAATCACGTATGCTTACACGATATCTCGACGCAAGTGAAATGATGTCTGTCTATGATAATAGCGAAGACATAGCCACAGCACATGAATTATTAAAGCAGATGAAAGTCATGGCAATTGTAATTATTCCCAAAAATTATCAAAGTGATTTGTCATCAGGTAAGCGGGTAACTTTGAGTGTATCTGTTAACAATACGCGTTTTCTCATTGCAAGTGATATCAGCAAAGGACTCACTGAAGTCATAGCCACCTTGGGAAAACAAATTGGTATCCATGATTTACAGCAGGCCGGTTACAGCATCGAACAATCAAAACGCTTAGTAGAACCTATTGGGCCAATAATAGCTAATGTCTATAATAGTACTGAAAGCTATGGTGATTTTATTATTGTCGCTTTACTACTTATGATTCTTCAGCAAAGCCTTATGATAGGTGTAGCTGTAAGCATGTCTGGAGAACGTGAATGGAAATCACTTCCTGATCTTTTAACAATGGCAAACGATTCTCCTATGAAGCTGATATTTGGAAAAACTGCATTCTATTTCCTTTTGTATGGCGTATATGCTCTATTTTATTATTCATTCCACTATTTCTTTTACCGCTTACCTTTTACCGGATCTTCTTTTGCATTAACTGTTTTTACCGGGCTTCATTTACTTACAATTATTATGGTAGCCTTATGGATCTCATCATATTTTAGATCACGTCTTATGGCCATTAATGTTTTTATATTTTCATCTTTTCCAGTATTTATGCTTTCTGGATATTCCTGGCCATACCAAAGCATGCCACGACTGTTGCAATATTTTACACAGCTTATACCAACTACTCCCTATTTAAAAGGATATACGATATTGACACAGATGCATGGTTCCTGGAGTGATATTGCACCACAATTCCTTCATCTTGGAATTCTTTTTTCCGTCGCATTTATATTCTGTTCTTTCCGAATTAATAAATTATTATCACTATCATCCCATAGAAAACTGGCGAAATTATGCTAAGTTCGCCAGTTGTTCAGAATTATAGGTAATTTCAATAATATCCTTATAAACATACAAAATTATTGGCATTTCCTGTGGGGTGGCGGTGAATTATTGTGTAATGTCAAAGTATCTGCTATTTAGTTTCTGTTCAAAATACAAAAAAGATTAAAAAAGGCTTGACAAAGAGGG
>CAYYNL010000208.1:0-7378 GCA_964472925.1 uncultured Fibrobacter sp.
GGATTGTCTCATTGTCATGTGCCCGGTTGGGATAGAGCGAATAGAATTTGCGATATGATAGGGGAGTGACATTGAGCATAACCGAACTAGCTCCAGCCTTAAGACCTTTAATGCGGGCATTGGCACTGATAGTTTCGAATGCGGTTGTGACAAGAACCTTTGCCTCACGATGAGCAATAATTCTGGCAATTGAAATGACTTTTAGCATTGTCTCCTCATCAACCGATGGGATCTGTCGCAGTGGGGTTTGCGGATGAGAGATGAAAGGTCCGAAGCTCATCATTTCAGCATGCAGCTCTGATGCGAGTTTAATATCATTGAGGATATCATTAGCGCTCTGCCCTGGAATACCGATAAGGCTGCCGGTTGTCACCAGATAGCCAAGTCTGTATGCTTCACGAAGTTCGCTGATTCTTTTTTCTAGGCTTCGACCCGGGCAGACTTTTTTGTAAAGATCTGGGTTGGAAGTCTCGAAACGCATCAGGATAGCGCGGGCTCCAGCCTCATATAATGCTTTCAATCCTTCAGGGCCCAGCTCACCGAAGCTTATGCAGATAAGAGACGGATAATTATCTTTAATTGTTTTTACTATATCAACAAGCTCTTCAATAGAATAAGCTCCTTCACCACTTTGCAGTACCAGAGATTTAAACCCGTAATCGACATGCGCCTGCTTTACAGCGGTCATGATCTCTTTCATATTCATGCGATACCGGGTGATTGAGGTGTTGTGTGTAGATATCCCGCAATAAGCACAGTTGTTTTTACAAATGTTCGAGAGTTCTATTATCCCATGCACACAACAGGAATTGTCATGATATCTCTGTCTAAGGTGATTTGCGGTCTGATAGAGCAGTTCCACATTATGTTCACCTGACATATTCAGCAGTTCGAGAATTTCGGAGTCGGTGATTTCATTACCTTCAAGTGCAGACTGAAGAATTGCTTTTTTGTGTGAGTCGGGAAATTCGCTGAAGTTAATCGAGGCGGTGGATGCATCGATTCCTTTCAGTTCAAAAAACAGATCTTTCCACGTCTCAAGGATATTGTTTGCTTCAACCGGTGTAATTTTTTCAATTATATAGCCACCCTGAGTATAAACGAAATCGCCAATTTCAAGATTTCTTAGCTCATTTATTGCTTTTTTCTCTTCACCATAGTATTCGACAATGACATGGTTGTCTTCTATGGATTTGATTCTGCCAGGGATAGCATAACACATGACTAAGAGCCTTACATCACCAAGCGGAAACTGTTCATTTATTCCGTCTCGATGCTTTCCAGAAAAAACTCTTTACCACTCTGAAGAGATAGTGATGTACTTGAGCAGGAAGGACAGATGAATTTTCGTTCAGAATCTTCAAAGACTAAAGAACAGTCTTTACATTTAAGTTTTGGCAGGTAATGCTTGATTTCAAGTGTGGCTCCCTCAAGCAATGTTCCGGATTTCATTTGATCGAAATAAAGGCCGATAGATTCATCATCAAATCCTACCAGTTCGCCAAGACCGAAACAGACTTTAATGACTTTTTTGGTACCTGCTTTTTCAATGGCCTGATTAACAAGGTTTAGAACCGCATGATGCTCATGCATTGTAGGTGTCCTCTCTTTTGGCTACATCAGGGGCAAAATGTTTTGTGTCAAGTTTAAGTGAATCTTTCGGACAGGCTTCAACACAGGCCCCACAAGAGATACATTGCATTCTTTTTATGGACCAGCTCTTTTCAGCTCGTACCACTGTTATTGCGTTTGCAGGGCATTTGCGCTGGCAAAGGCCACAGAAGATGCATGCTGTAGTGTCAATTATTACCTGACCACGTGAATTTGCAGGAAATTCACGCGGTTCGAAAGGAAACTTTACTGTGACTGGCTTTGAAAAAAGGTTTTTGACAAGCGTCTTTAACATTACAAAAAAATGCATGATTATCTTTCTGTACAACTAATACAAGGGTCAATAGTTAAAACCAACACTGGCACATCAGCCAGGTTTGCTCCCGGCAATATTTTAAGAAGTGGTGCGATGTTTGCAAATGTTGGTGTACGAACACGAACACGATCCAGAAATTTGGTTCCATTAGCTTTGATATAATAGACAGCCTCACCGCGGGGTTGTTCTGAACGGGCAAAAAATTCCCCATTGGGAGTTCCGCTTACTTTAATGTCAATTGGACCATCAACCATTTTTTCCGCAGCCTGTGCGATGATATCGATCGATTGAAAGATCTCCTTTATTCGAACCATACAGCGTGCATAACTGTCACCGGCACTTTCCACAATGGGTTCAAAATCGATCTCTTTATATGCGGCATAGCCAAGCTTTCTCATATCGGAAACGATTCCGCTACCACGTGCTGTTGGACCTACAGCTCCTAATGCATAGGCATCCTCTTTTGAAACGATACCCACGCCACAGAGCCGGTGTTTAACAGAGGCGTCTTTGATAAATACATTTGTAAGTTCTTTAATTTCTTTCTCATACTCTTTAAGACGCTGAACGATTTCCTTCATTTTTTCTCTGGAAATATCACGTCTGACTCCACCAACTTTAGATGAACCGAAAATTACCCGGCCACCGGTCGTTTCTTCTATGATATCAAGAATTCTTTCGCGAATACGCCAGCTTTGCATAAATAATGATTCAAAACCGAATGCATCCGCCATCAGGCCAAGCCATAACAGGTGACTGTGTATTCGTGAAAGTTCACTCCAGATTACTCTTAAAAATTGGGCACGTTGAGGGACATCAAGCTTCATGATCTCTTCTATGGCAATAGAGTATGTCATGCCATGAATAAAGCTGCAGATTCCGCAGATTCTCTCCGCAACGTAAACATATTCTATAAAATCCTTTTTCTCAACAAGTTTTTCCAATCCGCGGTGAACAAATCCAATTGATGGAATAGCTTCTATCACCTTTTCATCCTCTAAAACAAGATCAAGATGAATCGGTTCAGGCAATACCGGATGTTGAGGACCAAAGGGAATAATAGTCTTCTTTTTATCTTCCATATTACATCTTCTCTGCCGGTGGATTAAAAGGAGTCTTGATTGAAGTACGGTAAAAGGTACCTTTGTAATCTATAGCCATATTTTTCACCTCGACCCCGAAGAGATCGTGCATTTCGTTTTCGTAAAGAAGAGCCTGAAGATAAACAGCACTGACACTGTCAATACGGGGATCGCTTGATGGTAATATGACACGCAGATTTGTGAAAGAGTAGTTGTTGTCAAAAGAGTAGTTAACCTCAATAGTATCTGCTATCTTTGCACAACAAATCTGTATCAGGCGATGCCCGGAATTTTTAAGTTTCTCCACTTGTGATACTAATTCATCGGTATTGATCGTGATCAGATTCTGGCTGTTAATCATAAATCAATCCTTTATATTTTTCTTTTTAAAGTATATACGTTCCCTGTTTTCCGAGACTCTCTCCTTTTTGAACCAGATGTATCCCTGGTGGGCAAATAAATAGATATTACGTTTGCTCTGGTTACTGGTGTATACCTGATAAAAATCGGCGTTGCTGAAGTGGTTTTCAACTGTCTGAAGAAGTCTTTTTCCAATTCCCAAATTTTGATATAATGGGTTAACAGCCAAACGACCGATATAGCAGACATTTCCATCCATCCGGGAACGCACAATGCCCACAATTTTATTATTCATCACAGCTTTAAAGTATATTCGATTTTTGAAATCTTCCGATATCTCTTCTTTTGTTTGACGCAGCGGTGAAAGAGAAAAATCATTGTAAATTTCGGCTTCACTTTGAAATGCGGTACGTTGCAAATGAAGTATTTCAGATGCATCGGAGGGGTCTGCTTGCGTTATAATCAACTCTTCGAGGCCCTTTGCCATGCTGCGAAATTTCTTCCTTTTTTCTTCAAGGATTTCTAATCCTTTGGCAACACCTTCAATGATAGCTTCTGGACGTACGGCACAACCTGGAACATAAACATCCACGGGTAAAATTTTATCTACTCCACCTGAGACATTGTAACATTCCGCAAAGATACCTCCGGTACAGGCACATATACCTACAGCAACAACGACTTTAGGATCTGGCATCTGATTGTAAATGTTTTGAATAATCTCTTTATTGGCTTCGTTTACCGAACCGGTAACCAGAAATATGTCTGCATGCTTGGGGTTTCCAACATTGATTATTCCAAGCCGCTCTACATCAAATCTGGGCATAAGGCAGGCTAACACTTCAATATCGCAGCCATTACAGCTTGAGGCATCGTAATGAATTACCCATGGTGATTTCTTTAACATAATTATTTCGACAAACAGGATAAAATGATAATGTTACCAACTCCAAGAATTAAAGCGACAAGCCAGGAACTTGAAAATGCTTTCTGCCATTTAACACGGGCGAATGAGTTATCAACAATGCTCATCAGGAAATAAACCACTGCTGCAGCAAGCAGACCAGTAAAGATATTTGATGAAAAAAACAGAAAAACAATTCCCAGTGCGATTATACTCTCGTACCAGTGGGTTATTTCAACCATGGCCAGTGCTCTGCCAGAAAATTCTGTAGTGATTCCCTTTACAATCTCCTGATGTGCATGATGAGAAGTGGAGAGATCAAATGGAGATTTACGTAATTTAATGGGGAGAATAAACAGATATGCCAGAAAAATTCCGGCAAGCGGTATATACAAAGGTTTATCACATATAAAAATACTCGTGATATTGAAACTGTTAGTAACCATGTACATGCCAATAGCTGACAGCAGCACCGCTGGTTCATAGGAAGCGATCTGTACAAGCTCCCTTTGCGAGCCAATAAAACTGTACGGTGAACTGGCTTTAAAACCGCCAAGAACAAAAAAGATGCTGGAAAGCGTAAGTGCAAAAATGACAAGAAGAAGATTTGCTCCCCAGGCAAATAAACTCGTTGTAAAAATAATCATGATAAGTGAAAAATAAACATAAAAATTCTGTGACCGGCGCACAACCATTGTCTCTTTTTCAAGGAGTTTAAAGACATCATAAAACGGCTGGAAAACCGATGGCCCAACTCGCCCCTGCAGGCGTGCGCTTATTTTACGATCGATTCCGGCCAAAAGACCTCCAAGCAGTGGAGCGATAATTACAAACAGTATGACAAATAAAATTTTCAGCATATAGATGATACCACTGAAATAAGGATTAATATGGTGCTCACAGCAATGCCTGCAAGTAAAATTCTCTTTTCATTAAAAATGTCCTGCATATAATAACTTTTCATATGCATCTGCTGTGATGCGTTGAGCGAATTATAAAAATCTATACCTTGCGGAGTGTTTGCACCTGTAAGATATGCGTCAACAACTTTTACATTTCTTCCATACCTCAAAAAGCTTAAAGGAAATAAAGCAACCATAGCCAGCATTATTAGCATGATCATTATATTGCCATGTCCCATGTCAACGGTACGGTGATAAATTTCTTCTATATACGGTTCTACCAATGAATGTGCTACAAGAGGAAAAAGGCCGCAGACAGCAATAGTCAAAAGCGCAAGAGACCCCAGGGAAAACCATTCTGTCCGGTGGACGGTACCTTCGAATTCATCCTGTTTACCCACAACCGTCAGCAGACGTCCCATCCACTTAACCCAGTATAGTAAGGTAATTGAAGAACCGAAGATGACAAACACAGCCAATATCGGATTGAAATCCACAAGCGCCTGCAAAACAGCCCACTTACTGATAAGCATTCCAAACGGTGCCAGAAACATCCCTGCCATTCCGATCTGCATCATAATAGATACTTTCGGCATGGTAATGATGAGTCCTGCCATATCTTCAATATCCCGGCTATGAATTTTGTGCTCAACAACACCGACACACAAAAACAGCAGGCATTTGGCAACTGCATGAAAAATTATAAGTAAAATAGCAGCCCAAACAGCTTCATAAGTTCCAAGGCCGGCACAAAGAACTATCAGCCCAAGATTGGCGATTGTCGAATAAGCAAGAACCTTTTTGGCGTCACGCTGGCTGACTGCTATACATGAGCAGAGAAAAAAAGTGACTCCACCTACAAGTGCAATCATAAAACCAGCAATTGTTCCTTCCAGTACCCCGGCAAATCGTAAAATCAGATAAACACCTGCCTTTACCATCGTACTTGAATGCAATAATGCAGAAACCGGAGATGGCGCAACCATAGCCCCAAGAAGCCATTTGGAAAAGGGTAACTGCGCAGATTTGGCCAAACCGGCAAAGCACATCAGTGCAACAGGAAGCAGGACGGTTGCTTTAGATGAAAGCATGACTTTGTTAAGTTCAAGAGTCCCAACGCGGGTTTGCAGATAGATAATTGCTGCTGCAAAGCCAATACCTCCAAGAAGGTTTAGCCGTAACGCTAAAAATGAGTTATTTATTGATTCTGTGTTGCCTTTATAACCGATTAGTAGAAAAGAACTTACTGTGGTTATTTCCCAGAAGAAATAAAGCCAGCGAAGGTTGTTCGAAAAAACAATTCCGTACATCGCTCCAAGAAATGCAAAAACAACAAAAAAGAAAAAGCAGCGTTTATCCCGGTATTCTTTGGGATTGTGTTCATGAAAATCCCGCATGTATCCTAATGAATAGATACTGATAATTCCACCGATAATGCCAATTATTAAGGCCATTACTACCGACAAACGATCAACAACAAGCGGGTGTTCTATTTCAATATGAGGACCTTTAAATTCAAACCACAGAAGCGGTAGTAACTGAACTAAAACAAACAGCGTTACAAGTTTTTGCTTATGGTGTATACCGGTGAATAGTACATATAAAGAGAGTAAAATCTCTGCTGCAGTTATGGCATGATCGGCAAATTCCCAGGGGATATTCAGGAATTGCATATCATTTTTAAAATAATCTGAGGCCAGCAGTATAGATGCTGCCGAAAGAACAAAAAAGGATGTGACTACTACCCCAAATCGTAAAGGGTTATTTTTTAGAAATAAAAGGATAACTGAAATAATTAAGGGAAATACAATTAAAAATAGTGGTGTAGACATAGAGTGTATCTTGGAAAAATTTAACAGTGTTGGCTTATCGAGGTGTGTTTCAGGTATGTACTCTTGCTTTTCCTCTGCTTATTTATCCGGAATATTTCTCTGGTACTCAAAAAATTGATTGCAAATTTACTATCATAAACCAGGAAATTATATATCCAAATTTTATGCATTTGAAAGCCTTTGAATTAACTGGTACCCAATATAACAAAATTTTAAATGAAAAACAATTGTGTTATGATAAATTTTAACTGGTCCTATGCCCTGAAACAAACAAGGTATACTCTGTATCTAAGGTTGTATCAACAAAGAAGAAATCTGGAAAAGCCTTTCCATTATGGAACCGGCAATAAAAAGAAAAATACCGGTAGCTA
>CAYYNL010000209.1:0-4621 GCA_964472925.1 uncultured Fibrobacter sp.
ATCAAAGAAAATTATAGGAGCAGCAATTGAAGTTAAACGGTTTAAAAGAATAAAGTTTGGGAATAAAGGAAGGTTTTATAACGCAGAGCACGCCAAGGACGCAGAGGAAAAACGCAGAGATGAAAAAAAATTCAAAACAGGTCGCAAAGCATAAACGCTTCGCGTTTACAGGATGGAGATTAAATTAACCACCAATAAATGGGACCGAGATTCTTATAAACGCGAAGCGTTTACCCTCTGCGACCTTTGCGGCCTCTGCGTTTTAAATTTCTGATCATTACTAAATAGAAATGCATGTAAAATAATAATAAAAAAAGGAATAATAAGGATCGCATCCATGCGCATTAACAACCGGTGGGAAAACGGGCAACCAACAGCGGCAGCCCACCATACGCCTTGCCCGTGTGTTGCGCAAGAAATGAATAGTTATGAATGGAGAGAAAATGGCAAAGACTAAAGAAAACAATAATAATGAACCAATAGAAAAACAGCTTTGGAAATCCGCTGACAAGCTCAGAAAGAATGTTGACGCGGCAGAATACAAGCATGTCGTTCTCGGTTTAATATTCCTGAAATACATCTCTGACGCCTTTGAAGAACTTCATTCAAAATTGAAAAGCGGTAAAGGCGACTATGCCGGTGCTGACCCGGAAGACAAAGATGAATACAAAGCAGAAAATGTTTTCTTTGTCCCGGATATCGCCCGCTGGTCATATCTACAATCCAAGGCAAAACTTCCAACGATCGGAAAAGAAGTCGATAACGCCATGGATGCCATTGAAAAGGACAATCCATCGCTCAAAGATGTACTCCCGAAAGTATATGCCCGCGGAAATTTAGACCCGACCAACCTGGGCGGTCTTATTGACCTGATTGGGAATATCGCACTTGGGGACGCAAAAGCCCGCAGCGCCGATATTCTCGGCCATGTATTTGAATATTTCTTGGGTGAATTTGCCCTTGCCGAAGGGAAAAAGGGAGGCCAGTTCTATACTCCACGAAGTGTTGTTGAACTTCTTGTAGAAATGCTCGAACCCTACAAAGGCCGCGTGTTCGACCCATGCTGCGGTTCTGGCGGTATGTTTGTGCAGTCGGAAAAGTTTGTGCAAAGCCATCAAGGAAAAGTCAACGACATATCAATTTATGGGCAGGAAAGCAACCAGACCACCTGGCGGCTTTGTAAAATGAACCTTGCCATTCGCGGCATCGACAGCTCACAGGTGAAATGGAATAATGAAGGTTCATTCTTAAACGACGCACATAAAGACTTGAAAGCCGATTTTGTTATCGCCAATCCACCGTTCAATGACAGCGACTGGTCGGGCGATCTGCTCCGCAAAGATGGCCGCTGGAAATACGGCGTTCCACCGGCAGGCAACGCAAACTACGCATGGATACAGCACTTCCTTTATCATTTAAGCCCAAGCGGCATTGCCGGATTCGTCCTGGCAAAAGGTTCTCTTACCTCGAAAACCTCCGGCGAAGGCGAAATACGCAAAGCATTGATTGAAGCTCGGCTTGTTGACTGCATTGTCAATCTTCCCGCCAAACTCTTTTTGAATACCCAGATTCCGGCTTGTCTCTGGTTCTTGAGTAGAAACAAGGCAAATGGTGGTTACCGCAACCGCACCGATGAGATATTGTTTATCGATGCCCGCAATGAGGGACATTTAATTAATCGGCGGACACGGGAATTGTCGCATGAAGATATACAGAAGATTGCTTCAACCTACCATGAATGGCGAAAGAAAAAAGGAAAATACGAAGATATCAAAGGTTTTTGTAACTCTGCCAGCATTGAGCGGGTAAAAGAACTCGACTATGTTCTTACTCCGGGCCGATATGTTGGATTACCCGACGAAGAAGATGACTTTGATTTTAATAAACGGTTTACCAGCCTTAAAGCGGAGTTCGAGGCACAGTTGAAGGAAGAGGCTGAACTGAATAAGGCCATACTGGAAAATCTCAAGAAGGTGAAGTTGGTATGAGTGAGTGGAGGGAGTATACCGTTGAGCAGTTAACAGAACCAGTTAAGGATACATATATTCCTACTGGAGAAGACGACCTTAAATATATAGGATTAGAGCATATTGAACAAGAAAATCTACGCTTGTTATCGATAGGTCATTCTACAGATGTAACAAGCAACAAGTTTCAATTTCAAAAAAATGATGTTTTATTTGGTAAATTGCGTCCATATTTTCGCAAAGTAGTTAAACCTAAGTTTTCTGGGATTTGTTCAACTGATATCTGGGTGTTTAGAGCAAAAGAGGGTTTTTCTCAGGATTTTTTGTTCTATTTCATCGCCAACTGGGATTTTGTAGATACTGCTAGTGGGGGTGAAGGCGGTACACGAATGCCACGGGCCGATTGGAATTTTCTCCGCCAATCAAAATGGCTCCTCCCCCCGCTCCCCGAACAAAAAGCCATTGCCGCTGTGCTTTCCAGCCTCGACGACAAAATAGACCTCCTCCACCGCCAAAACAAAACCCTGGAATCCATGGCCGAGGCATTGTTTAGGCAGTGGTTTGTGGAACCGTGCAAGGATGGTTTGCCCGAGGGGTGGAGAGAGGGAAAACTCGGAGATATTGTCACTGTTGCCAGTGGCTCAACCCCAAAAACAGAAAAGCCTGAGTATTGGAATGGTGAATATCACTGGACATCTCCTCGGGATATTACGAATTTGAACGGACTATTCTTATTTGATACCGAGAGAAAGATAACGCAACTCGGTCTTGAACAGATCGGATCAGGCCTTCTTCCGATTGGAAGTTTGTTAATGTCTTCCCGAGCCCCAATTGGTGCTTTAGCCTTCGCTGAAATCCCAGTAGCAATCAATCAAGGTTATGCTGGGATTGTATGTGACAAAGGCTATTCACGCGAGTTTGTTTATCTATGGCTAAAAATCAATATGGATTTTATACAGTCTCATGGGAATGGTTCTACATTTCAAGAAATTAGCAAATCAACTTTTCGGGAACTTACCCTAAGTATTCCAGACAGACAAACACACAAGAAGTTTTGTTCGTTAATATCACCAGTGTTCGGAAGAATGAGATGCAATAGTATTCAAATCCGCACCCTTGAAAAACTCCGCGACACCCTGTTGCCCAAATTGATGAGCGGCGAAGTAAGGGTAAAAGTATGACAGGTAAAAGGCAGGGTAAAGACGCAATGCATTGCGTCTCAACAGACCAGGTATCAACAGATACAGGCACAACAAAGGGCCTTCTCTACCGCAACAGATACCGCATCCCCTCTACCCGTGCGCCGTTTTGGGATTACGGCTGGAATGGTGCCTATTTTATAACAATATGCACGAAAAATCGGGAAAATTATTTTGGCGAAATATCCGATGGGAAAATTGAATTATCCGAAATTGGCGAAATTGCCAGACAGGAATGGTTGAAAACATTTGAAATGCGACCCGATATGAAATTGACAATGGGTGAATATGTAATCATGCCCAATCATTTTCACGCAATTATTATCATAGGCGAAAATGAATATAACGCAAACCGCGACGATAACCGCGACGCAAATCGTAGAGACGCAATGCATTGCGTCTCTACCATACCGGCCATACCGACCGTACCGACCATTCCGGTTGCAAATAACGATACAAACGATATAATCCCGACGCAAAACAAATTCGGACCACAATTGAAAAATTTGGCATCCATTGTTCGTGGTTTTAAAATTTCTGTTACCAAAAATGCGCGAATCATTAACCCGGCGTTTGCCTGGCAATCGCGGTTCTACGATCACATTATACGCGATGATGAATCATTTAACAGAATACGAATATATAAAAAACAACCCTGCTAACTGGCATAAGGACGATTATCATGACCAATAAAATAACCGAATCCTCCATTGAAACCTTTGCCATCGAACTTCTTGAAAAACATGGCTATCAATATATTTACGGCCCTGATATTGCACCCGATAGTGAAACGCCAGAACGAACTTCCTTTGAAGACATACTACTGCTGGAAAAATTAAAAACCGCCGTTTCCCGTATAAATTCTGACATTCCGGCAGAAGCGCGCGAAGACGCCGTAAAACAAATAAAACGCCTCAACTCTCCTGATCTGATTACCAATAACGAAAACTTTCACCGGATGCTAACCGAAGGAATCAAGGTTACTTATCATAAGGACGGAAACAGCCGCGGTGATTTGGTCTGGTTAATTGACTTTAATGAACCCGATAATAATGACTTTATAGCCTTAAACCAGTACACTGTCATAGAAAACCATGTCAACAAACGGCCTGATGTCGTTTTATTCGTCAATGGATTGCCTCTTGTAGTTATTGAACTGAAAAATCCGGCAGATGAAAACGCTACTGTTCATTCGGCATTTAAACAACTGCAAACCTACAAAGAGTCAATACCCTCTCTGTTTACCTACAATGGATTTTTAGTTATTTCCGATGGCCTTGAAGCAAAGGCCGGAACGATTTCCTCCGGGTACAGCCGTTTTATGGCATGGAAAACCTCTGATGGTAAAGTTGAGGCATCTCCGCTCATAGGTCAGTTGGAAACCTTAATTCGGGGTATGCTCGATAAAAAAACACTGTTAGACCTTATTCGCCATTTTATTGTTTTTGAAAAATC
>CAYYNL010000209.1:4721-7348 GCA_964472925.1 uncultured Fibrobacter sp.
AAGAAACAGGCGTCATAACCATCCAGACAGTCAAGAAGCTGGCAGCCTATCACCAATATTACGCGGTGAATAGAGCTGTTGAATCAACGCTTCGTGCTTCCGGTTTTAGTAAAGACGCACTGCATTGCGTCTCACAACATGTAGCATCAGGCGTGATGACCGTTAAGGAATCGCCGGAAAGCTATGGTATGCCGGCTGTCAAGTCCCAGCCTGTGGGAGACAAAAAAGGCGGTGTTGTCTGGCATACTCAAGGGTCAGGCAAATCCCTATCCATGGTTTTTTATACCGGAAAAATCGTACTTGCCATGGATAATCCGACCATTCTTGTAATCACCGACCGCAACGACCTTGACGACCAACTTTTTGATACCTTTGCCGCTTCAAAACAACTTCTCAGGCAGGAGCCGGTACAGGCAGAAAGCCGCGAGCACTTAAAGGAGTTATTGAAAGTCGCATCAGGCGGCGTAATATTCACCACAATCCAGAAATTTCAACCAGAAGAAGGTAATGTTTACGAAAAACTGTCGGACAGAACTAATATTATCGTTATCGCCGATGAAGCCCACCGCACACAATACGGCTTCAAGGCAAAAACAATCGATGATAAAGACGAAAACGGCAATGTAATCGGGAAAAAAGTTGTTTATGGATTTGCCAAATACATGAGGGACGCACTCCCTAACGCGACCTATCTTGGTTTCACCGGAACGCCCATTGAAAATACCGATGTCAACACCCCGGCTGTATTCGGCAATTATGTTGATGTCTATGATATAGCCCAGGCTGTTCAAGACGGCGCAACTGTCCGCATTTATTACGAAAGCCGTCTTGCAAAAATTAGCTTAAGCGATAAAGGCAAAAAACTTATAAAAGAACTTGATGATGATCTTGACCAGGATGAACTTTCCGAAACACAAAAAGCAAAAGCTAAATGGACTCAACTTGAAGCTCTTATCGGTAGTGCCGACAGGATAAAACAGGTCGCAAAAGATATTATTTCTCATTTTGAACAGCGACAGGAAGTCATAGACGGTAAGGCAATGATAGTCACCATGTCCCGCCGGATTGCTGCTGAACTGTACAAGGCAATTATCGAAATCAAGCCAGAATGGCATAGCGACGATTTGAAAAAGGGTGTTATCAAAGTTGTCATGACATCTGTATCTTCCGATGGACCAGAAATTTCTCGGCACTATACCACCAAAGAACAGCGCCGTATGCTGGCAGACCGCATGAAAAATCCCGATGATGAACTAAAGCTCGTGATTGTCCGCGATATGTGGCTCACCGGCTTTGATGTGCCTTCCCTGCATACTCTCTATATTGACAAGCCGATGAAAGGCCATAATTTAATGCAGGCAATCGCCCGTGTTAATCGTGTCTATAAAGACAAAACGGGCGGTCTCATTGTTGACTATCTCGGCATAGCATCTGATCTGAAAAAAGCTCTTTCATTTTACTCTGATGCCGGCGGTAAAGGTGACCCGGCTGCTAATCAGGAACAAGCCGTACAGCTTATGCTGGAGAAACTGGAAGTTGTATCTCAAATGTTCCATGGTTTTGCCTACAAAGAATACTTTGAAGCCAATACGGGTAGAAAGCTGTCACTTATTCTTGCGGCTGAAGAACATATACTTGGTCTTGACAATGGAAGAAAGCGATACATTGATGAAGTAACCGCCTTATCTCAAGCTTTTTCAATAGCGATACCCCATGAACAGGCTATGGATGTTAAAGATGAAGTGGCCTTTTTTCAGGCAGTAAAATCACGGCTTGCAAAGTTTAACAGTACAGGCTCTGGTAAAACTGATAAGGAAGTTGAAACTGCTATTCGTCAAGTCATTGATAAAGCACTTGTTGCTGAAAAAGTAATCGATGTTTTTGATGCCGCCGGAATTAAAAAGCCGGATATTTCCATATTATCAGAAGAGTTCCTGCTTGAAGTTAGAAATATGGAATACAAGAACATCGCTCTTGAAGTCCTGAAAAAAATCCTTAATGATGAAATAAAATCCCGGACAAAGAAGAATTTAATTCAAAGCAAAACCTTGATGGAAATGCTTGAAAATTCAATTAAGAAATATCACAACAAAATCCTTACCGCTTCAGAAGTTATCGAAGAGCTTATTGAATTATCCAAAGAAATTCATGAAATGGATAAAGAACCCAAAGAAATGGGGCTTTCGGATTATGAATACGCTTTCTACACAGCCGTCGCTAATAATGACAGTGCGAAAGAGGTGATGAAAAAAGATAAGCTACGAGAACTTGCGGTTGTTCTCTTCGAAAAGGTAAAGGAGAACGCTTCAATCGACTGGACAATTAAGGAAAGCGTAAAAGCGAAATTAAAAGTTATTGTTAAAAGAATTTTAAGACAATATGGTTATCCGCCTGATATGCAGATGCTTGCAACAGAAACAGTATTAAAGCAGGCAGAACTAATTGCTGAGGAATTAACACATGGTAAATAAGGAAGCCGCCTCCGCAGTCCTGGCTCCGGCGGCCAAGAGGGGGGCAGGGTTAAGAAATAACTGGTTGCTAGGAGTGGCGCTCTGCCCATCGCACAACAGCGGTTGGTGGCCATTATCCCACCGGTTGGGAGCGCTCATCGTGAGTGCGCAGGGGAA
>CAYYNL010000210.1:0-7284 GCA_964472925.1 uncultured Fibrobacter sp.
CTTTATCGACAAGGTGATAAAGTCGAAACACCTGATTGGCTTAGCAATCAATAGGCTACGCTAAAGGTTTAATTTAGAAAGCAAAAACGATCGTATTCTGACTCACTGGCTATATGGCTGGCTGAAACTAATAAAGGGCGCATGCCTTACCAGATTCCTTGCATACTTTCGGCAATGACATCAAATGGAAATTCGTGTTTAATAAATTCAAAGGAACTACCTTCCAGCAGTGGAGACTTTGTGTCTAAACGGGGTTCCTAACACCGATAACGGGATTCCTAACACCGATAACGGGGCTCAGAGCACCGATAACGAGGTTTAGAACACCGATAACGGGGTTCCTAACACCGATAACGGGGCTCAGAGCACCGATAACGAGGTTTAGAACACCGATAACGGGGCTCAGAGCTTCGTTGACGAGTCTCAGAGCAGCGTTGACGAGTCTCAGAGCAGCGCTGACGAGTCTTAGAGTTGCGCTGACGAGTCTTAGAGCTTCGCTGACGAGTCTTAGAGCTTCGTGACGAGTCTTAGAGCTTTGATGACGGGGCTTAGAGTACCGGTGACGGGGCTTAGGGCTTCGATGTCGAAGGTTTCCTACATCGATGTTCTTTTAAGGACCGATACTATCATTTCAGGATTTAGAATTTCTTCGGGAGAATCCGGCTTATTTGTGGAGGTGAAGCCATCAGCATTTGTTTATATTTAGTGCCTGGCTAAATCAGGAGTTACTTTTGAAATGGAAGCATTTACAAAAAAATGCTATTGGTACCAGATGAATTTTACTAAGAGAAAAATATTTTGAAAACAGAACCCTTTTGTGATCCCCGGCAGCAATATCAGAAAAGATTTGATCAATACTCATCCGATGCTTTAAAAGTCAGTAAAAGTATTCAAGTGATCAGCAACCTGCGCTTGTTGATATTTGTGGCTGTTATATCTGCTGCTGTTATGATTTACAGAAACGCTAATTATTATCTGCTTGGTTTGGAGCTTATTATTGGTATCGCAGTGTTTGCGGGAGTGGTACTGTGGCATAATTATCTTCATCAGAAAAATGACATACTAAGAAAGAAGATAGAAATAAACAGCGCGGGTTTGAAGCGTATCGATGGAGATTGGCACAAATTTAAAGATACTGGTGAAGAGTTCATCAACCATGAACATCCATATTCCTGGGATTTTGATATTTTCGGACCACATTCGCTTTTCCAATGGATCTGCACTTGTCATACTTTTTACGGAAGAAAATTGCTTGCAGAAAAGCTGTGTGAAGGGGCAAGCAGTGTCGGGCAGATACAAAGAAGGCAGGATGCAATTAAGGAATTGGCCGGCTTTATCGATTGGAGGCAGGAGCTGGAGCTTCATGGAATGTTAAGTGATACTGGCAATGATCCACAAAAGTTTCTGGACTGGAGCTGTAAACATGATCCCACATTCAAGTCTGCTTCTGTGGTTGCCATCTTTAGATGTCTTCCATGGGTTACATTTTCTATCGGATGTGCTGGTTATGTACTAAGCGGGACACTTTTCTTATTTGCAGTTTTATATGCTTTGCAGTTACTGCTTTACTTTCTTTTACATGCAAAGGTAATAAGGGTGATAGAAGCGTTTCAGAAAAACGGCCCCATGTTACTTGCCTTCTCAAAATTGATCCAGACCATAGAAAATAAAGACTTTCAATCGGAATATCTTAAGGAATTAAAAAGCAAACTGGGTTCTGAAGGTAAAGCAGCATCAGAAGTTTTCTATTCATTGTCAAAGATTCTGAATGCTGCTGATGTCCGTAACAGCCCGATGGCTCACCTGTTTGCCAATGCAATCATGCTTTGGGATTTTCAATGTGTCATCAACGCAGACCGGTTGAAAAAAAACTATGGACGTTTTTTTGGCGTATGGATCGAAATTGTTGGCAGATTCGAAGCTTTATCCAGTTTATCAATAATCAGTTTTGAAAATCCACAATGGGCTTTTCCGGTTGTCTCACAAGATGAACTTCTGTTGAAAGGAGAGGGATTGGGTCACCCAATGCTTCATTACAGGGAACGGATTAATAATGATTTTCCTGACCAGCGTGGTGGGACTGTGGCAATAATTACCGGATCTAACATGTCTGGAAAGAGTACTTTCCTAAGAACTGTGGGTACAAATCTGGTATTGGCACAGGCTGGAGCTCCGGTATGTGCATCATCGTTTCGTTGTTCACCGGTCAAGATTTATTCTTCCATGCGGATTAGTGATGATCTTTCCAACAGAATTTCTACTTTTTATGCTGAGCTTCTCAGAATAAAGAAAATGGTGGAAGCGGTAAGAAAAGGCGAAAATGTGGTGTTTTTTCTGGATGAACTTTTCAGAGGTACCAATTCGCAGGACCGCTATGATGGTGCGGTGGGTGTTCTCAATGCTCTGTCAAATGATAAATCAATCGGGATAATTTCCACCCACGATTTGCAACTCTGTGAACTGTCCAGGATTGATGATAAAAAATTTGTAAATTACCATTTCAGGGAGCAGTATAAAGATGGTTCAATCACCTTTGACTATAAGCTTTATAGCGGAGAATCAAACACAAAAAATGCCATGTTTCTGATGAAAATGATCGGAATTTGGTAATGTTA
Organism: uncultured Fibrobacter sp.; assembly: GCA_964472925.1. GTDB lineage: Bacteria > Fibrobacterota > Chitinivibrionia > Chitinivibrionales > Chitinispirillaceae > JAAYPC01. Next base: position 2,616 of record CAYYNL010000210.1, read on the forward strand.
CTGGCTAATAAGGTCTTGTGGTAATTTCCTTTTTTTTTTTATCATAATAAAGCACACATGATTCATTTTTTCAAATATTTTTTTTGACCTGTCTCTGATTCTCACAAGAACATCGGCGAATATTGTTTCGTTTACTTTTATTGTTGCACTCACATCGGTGCTGATTTGACTCTCAACATGTTTTAATTTGCACTGAAGCATATTGATGTTTTTTATTATTTTTTTTCTTTTCTGGATAATTATTGACAATCTGTCCTTCTTATCCATTGCAATTGCAATATTATTTTTAATCTTGTTAATAAATGGCAATAAAACAGTGTCAATTTTTTTCTGATTTTCAACATAAATTTCAATAGTTTTTTTCAATTCGTTAGCTGTCTTTTGCAGAAGATAGTCATTACCAACAACCACTTCTGTTTTGGCGCCAAGATCTGTTCCGATAATTTTAGCATCGATTCCTTCCATTGCATAAACAATACCACCGATTATAGTCCCTTTCTGTCTTTTAAGTATCATTTTACCATTGCAGTATACATTGCTTTGAACACATGAATTTCCTACATAAATATCTCTTTGTACTTCCACCGTTGCATTTTGCAGATGAGACACGATAAGATCTCTGCCACAAATAACTTTGTAATTGTTGCCTCTGCAGATAATTCCACCATACACTATCAAATCTCTTCCTGAAGATACGTTAGCCGATTCAACATCCTTCATTACAGTAATATCTCCGGTGGCTTTAACCTTAAAGCCTTCTCTTACAACTCCCTTAATAATAACATTTCCATTGAAATCAATATTTCCCGACCTGTAATCGACATCACCCTCTACATAAAAGCATTGAAAAACGTTTAATATTTTATCATTTAAAGAAACCTGACCATCACATTCAGCAACAAATTCTTTTTGATCTTTAGACAAGCTTACGTTTTCTCCAGCAACTAATTCAGGAACTACACCATCGATTGCTTCAAGAACTTTTCCTGTAACGTCAAACCCGTCAGAACCCTTTGTAGCATCACTGATCTTTGCAAGGAGAGCACCTTTTTTTACCACTGGAATATTTGCTTTTTTACGATAATCTATCCTTCCGTCAGGAAGAATAGTGAAATCCTGGGGCATGCTTTCCTTCTGGAAGTAAAAATCTATGATTGCATCTTTCCCATTTATTGGTTGTGAGCCTTCAGCAACCAAAATATTATTTACTTCACATCCGGTTTTTCTCATTTCATCTATGTAATGCTTGATTATTTCCTCTTTTATGCCTGATACCACATTGTTTTTATTTAATTGATTTATAAATTCTTCAAAACTGATAAATTTTCCCTCGCCTCTGGGAGGAAATATATCTGCATAAGCGGTCATTTTGTCATTGCTTATTCTGATATTACAATATGCGTCAAGGTCAGAAGCAATTATATAAGGTAAAGCATTGAACAGAACCACTTTCCCTTTAACTTTAGAAATAAATTTTACTGTTTCTTCTTCTGTTCTTAGTTCAATATTTGAATCATTCAGATATTCTTCATTTTGCAGTACCGAAAATACAAGGTTTTTATCAGTAATCTTCATTATCTCCAGTTCTGCCACGATTTCATTTGGCATAACATTTGGCAAATCGGCGACTGATTCAAACAGAATATCTGAAATGTTAATCCCTTTTTTTTCAAAATATTTAATGTTTTTTCTAATACTGATTCCAAATTCTTTTCTTTTATCGTATTCAAGATTCCTGTTTATTTCGATGTCTTTATCACCAATAAAGCCCTTTTCTTCGAGATCTTCTGTGGTTACTCCTTTTATACATTCCTGCAATTCAATCGATGATAATTCTTTTTCAATTCTATCGAATAAAGAATCCAAATACTTATCATCATCAGGCAGGTAAGAATTGTCTTTAGATTGGTTTGTCATTTTTATCACTACTATTAAATCATTTAATTACATTTTGATCAGGTCAATTCATATATCAGAAAGCATATTATCAATTTTTTGTAATGACCAGGCTTGCATCAGACATAAAACCGCAGTTGAATAAAAGTTGTCTTTTATTTCATTTAGAATAGTAATATTCGTTTTGGGATTGTAAGAAATAAACATGGTACCTAAAACATTGTCATTTTTAATAAGGGGAATACATAAACCGGATTCATATTTAATTTCCCTTTTTTCAGTCATACATTTATTGCTGATAAAAATAATTTTATCATATTCATTTAAAGTCATTTCTGGATAAATTTTGTTCAGGAAAGGAACGTGTATAAAAACAGGTGAATTATCCAGTTTATTTGAAATCGATTTGCATATTCTTTCTAGAATAGAATCGATATCATCATTTTCAATTAACAACTGTAAAATATCGTTTTTCTCTTTTAATTGAATTGTGCGTTCCATCACTTTTTTCTCAAGAATATCATTCATTTCTGTAAGTTTTATGTTTTGTTTTTCAAGTTTTGAAAGCAGTTCTTTATTTTCCTGACGATTATTATACATTTCTATGGCGTTTTGCAGTGCCAGTTTCAGATCCTCTTTATACCATGGTTTGGTAATGTATCTCCAAATATGTTTTTCATTTACAGCTTTCATGATGTTGTCAATGTCGGAGTATGCAGATAAAACCATGTAGATGGAATCACGGCAATAAAGCTGAGCTTTATCAAGGAACTCGATACCATTCATGTCTGGCAAGTTCATATCGGTAACAATGACAGATGGATGAATTTCTTTAACTATTTTGAGTGCATCATTTCCATTATTGGATATTTTAACCTCATAAGGTTCTTTATACAAAGTGCGCTTAATCGAATCCAGCAACATCTGCTCATCGTCTAGAAATAGTACCACATTTTGCATCATTCCTCCCAATTAACACAGGTACATGTTAAATACTAAAAAACAATATCATTTAAACTTTGCAAAAGACTTTCAATTTCATTTTCATCCAAACCCAGCTTATTAAAAACATTATTATCAAAACTTACGTTATCTTTGTTTCCCAGCTTTTTTAAAGAAAAATAATCGGCAATGCATAAAATCGAGCAGATTTCAGAATTACTTGCAGCACTGTTTAATGGATCGTGATGATATAAGCAGGAGTCAATTAAAGGAAACGGGAGATTCCACCATTGAAGCAAGTATGCACCAATAGAAGCATGAGTAAAGCCAAAAACCTCATATTCTGCTTTTTCCAATAACATATTATTCTTTTTTATTAAATCGATCAATTTTACATATTGTTCAGGAAATTGTTTTATCATCAATAATAATCCTGTATCATGAAGCAATCCACAACAATGATATATATCAGGTACTACCTTATCGTAAATATGCTGGTATATTGCATGAAAATATTTGTTTGTCATTCTGGAGTGTGACCACATCAATGATAATTCTCTGCAATTAAGATCGTCAGAAATAAAAAATCTGAAGACTTCCGTTTCAGTTACCAGTTGTTTAATGGTTTCCAGTCCAAGATATTTAACGGCTTGAGAAACAGAACCAATATTCGAACCGTAAATTGATGAATTTGCTATCTGCAATATTTTGGCAGCATATTCAGGTTGGTTTGAAATATAATCCACAATTCCTTCAACTCTATTTTCCTGCTCGAAAAGCGAAAACAAACGGTTGTACATAGATGGTAAAACCTGAATATACTGGTTGATTTTTAAAATATTATAAAAACTATCTTGATTAAGTAATCTGAAAGTTTTAAATAATTTATCTATATGCGCTTTAAGATTGTTGTTACTGATTGGTTTGGTTAAATAGGATTGTGCGGTACCATCAGCAACAGCTTTGATAATGTTATCGATCTCCTGGTCTCCACTGAGAATTACTCGTATGATATGGGGAAATGATACTTTAACGAGCGACAAAAAGGTGTAGCCAGACATTTCAGGCATTAACATATCTGAAATTATCATATCTATGTGTTCTCTATTAACTATATCCAGCCCGTTTTTTCCACTATTAGCAACTTTGATTTCATATCCACTCATCCTTAAAACTCTTAATAGATATCTGGTGATATTTTCATCATCATCGACAATAAGAATTCTCATTTTATTTTCAGACATAATTATTTGTCCTCAGAAATTATATGTCTAATGAAGTTTTAAACCGGAATTTCGTGTTTTACAGGTAATTTTATAGTAAATGTGGTTCCGAATCCAATTTTGCTATTTACCTTTATTTCACCCATGTGACGATTTACTATAATATCCCATGCCAGATTCAGACCTAAACCAGTTCCTTTTCCCAGTGGTTTTGTAGTAAAAAATGGATCAAATATTTTGTTTATATGCGCAGCTTCGATCCCAGGACCATCATCGGATATTGAAATGAAAACAAAATTAGCATCAGTTTCCCATGTTTTAATAGTAATAAGGCCTTTAGTATTTCTTTTCTGCTGCTGAATTGCTTGTGCAGCGTTAATTAATATGTTTAGAATTACCTGATTGATTTCTCCAATATTACACCATACGTGAGAAATATTACCAAATTCAGTTTTCACATCAGCATAATACTTGATTTCGTTCCTTGCGATTAATATTGTGTTTTTAATATTATCCTCAAGATTGGCTTCCACTATTTCATTACCCTGTTCAATTCTGGCAAAATTTTTCAAATTTGTAACAATATCGGTTATTCTGTGTAATCCTTT